>JAYVGA010000395.1:0-3886 GCA_043772635.1 Chitinophagaceae bacterium | reverse complement strand
AATGGGGCTCAATCCCCTGCTGGCTACTTCCTATTCTTTATTTATAGTAGGCTCTACCGCTTTGGTAGGTGCAGCAAACAATTACCGCAAAGGTTTGGTGAGTATTAAAACAGCCCTGTTATTTGGGGCAGCTTCCATTAGTACCGTATTTGTTATCCGTAAATTTTTATTGCCTGTAATACCCCAGGTTCTTTACAGCACAAAAAATTTCAGCATCACTCTCCCCGTGGTTGTAATGATATTGTTTGCTGTTTTAATGCTTTTGTCTTCTATAACAATGATAAGAGGAAAAGAAGATAAATTAATTGTAAAAGCTAATAATGCAGAAGGCGGCAATATTACTATAAAGCTTTTAATATATGGTGTACTCATTGGGCTGGCTACAGGATTTTTAGGCGCAGGCGGGGGCTTTTTGGTTATACCTACCCTGGTAATTATTTTAAAAATGCCCATGAAAGAGGCGGTGGGTACTTCACTATTAATTATTGCACTCAATTCGCTTATTGGTTTTACCGGCGATACCGGGCATTTTATTATAAACTGGAAATTATTAATTACCATTACCCTTATTGCAATAGCCGGAATATTTTTTGGTGGATATTTATCAAAAAAAATTGAAGGGTATAAACTTAAAAAAGCTTTTGGATGGTTTGTATTAGTAATGGGTATTTACATCCTTGTTAAAGAAATATTTTTATCCTAACCGTAATTACAAAAAATAAAAAATATTGTTTTTACATCTGCAACATATGTTACCATTATCTGCAAAAATATTCTGCAAATTTGCATAACAGCTTTTAAATTATAAATGCCATGAACATAGAACAAATATATACCGGCTGCCTTGCACAGGGCGCTTATTACATTACCAGTAATGGCGAAGCGGCTATTATTGATCCGCTCAGGGAAACGGAACCTTATTTAAAAAGGCTGCAGAAAGATGGAGTTAAACTCAAATATATTTTTGAGACACATTTTCATGCCGATTTTGTGAGCGGCCACGTGGACCTGGCTAAAAAAACCGGTGCAGCCATTGTTTACGGCCCCAATGCCAGAGCTGAATTTGAATTTATTTCTGCAAAAGACGGAGAGGAATTCAGGGTAGGGGATATAACCATCAAAGTGCTGCATACACCGGGCCATACTATGGAAAGCACCACCTACCTTTTAAAAGACGAAAGCGGAAAAAACTATTGCATCTTTAGCGGCGATACTTTATTTCTTGGTGACGTGGGCCGGCCAGATCTGGCTCAAAAAGCAGCACACATGACGCAGGATGAGCTGGCTGGTTTGCTGTATGAAAGTTTGAATAATAAAATTATGCCGCTGGCCGATGATGTAATTGTTTATCCTGCACATGGTGCCGGCAGTGCCTGCGGCAAAAATATGATGAAGGAAACAGTGGATACTTTGGGCAATCAAAAAAAAATGAACTATGCTTTAAACCAGCCAAACAAAGAGGCTTTTGTAAAAGCAGTTACCGATGGTTTGCTGCCACCCCCTGCCTATTTTGGTTTAAATGTAGCCATGAATAAAAACGGCTATGAAAGTTTTGAAACAGTATTGAAGAATGGTATGAGGCCTTTATCGCCTGATGAATTTGAAGCTGCTGCAGAAAACACAGAAGCCTTAATTTTAGATACGAGGATAAACACCGCATTTTATAAAGGGTTTATACCACAATCCATAAGCATTGGGCTGGATGGCGACTTTGCCCCATGGGTGGGTGCACTTATAGCAGATGTAAAACAACCCTTACTGCTGGTAACCGATGAAGGAAAAGAAGAAGAAACCGTAACCCGTTTAAGCAGGGTAGGTTTTGATAATATACTGGGGCATTTAAAAGGAGGCTTTAATGCATGGATGGCTTCGGGAAAAGAAGCCGATGTGGTAGACAGGATAACTGCAGCGCAATTTGCAAAAGAAGTAAGCATCGGACAAGATAAAGTGATAGATGTGCGTAAAGAAACCGAGTATGCTGCAGAACATGTAGATGAAGCTTATAGCAGGCCATTAGCGAGCATAAATGAATGGATAAAAGATATAAACCCGGAGGAGCATTTTTTTATGCATTGCGCCGGCGGCTACCGCAGTATGATTGCAGCCTCTATATTACAGGCACGTGGCTATAGAAATTTTACAGAAGTAGAAGGTGGTTTTACGGATATCAGTAAAACAACTCTACCAAAAACAGATTTTGTATGCCAGAGTAAGGTTATGAAAGCGTAATTTTATTAGCCCGCAATTATAAGAACAAAAAACAGCTGTTACAAGAGAAAGAATAAAAACAAGCATCATGACATTTAACGAAATCATACAATCTGATAAACCCGTACTGGTAGATTTTTCTGCAGAGTGGTGTGGCCCCTGCAAAATGATGGCGCCTATTCTTAAAGATGTAAAAAAAGAAATTGGCGATGCAGCTACAATTATAAAAGTAGATGTAGATAAAAATCCGCAGGCTGCCAGCCAATATCAAATTCAGGGTGTGCCCACCTTAATTCTTTTTAAAAATGGCCAGCCATTGTGGAGGCAAAGCGGTGTAGTGCCAAAGGCTGCGCTAACAGGAATTATAAAAAAATTTACAACATAAAATTTAACAGCATGAACTTTTTTCAACAATTATTTGGTGGAGCACCCACCACAGATTTAAAAAACTGTATAGAGCAGGGCGCTTTTTTGGTAGATGTAAAGGAACCGGGAGAATTTGCGGGCGGCAGCGTAAGGGGAGCTTTAAATATCCCATTAGGCACTGTACCATCGCAATTAAATAAATTTAAAGGAAAAGAAAATATCATTGTATTTTGCCGCAGCGGTAGCCGCAGTGGCCAGGCAAAAACTATTTTGGAGCAAAATGGTTTTAAGAATGTGATTAATGGCGGCACATGGCAAAATGTACATCAGTTTGTAAAATAAATAATGCAACCGGCAAAAAATTAAATAAAAAATATAAATGAGTTTTATAGAATGGATTAAACAACCCTGGCCCTGGTATGTGGCCGGGCCGCTGATAGGATTAACCGTACCTGCATTGCTTATTCTTGGCAATAAATCTTTTGGTATCAGCTCATCGCTTCGGCATATATGCGCAGCCTGTTTACCTGCCAATATTCCTTTTTTTAAATACAACTGAAAAAAAGAAGCCTGGAATTTATTTTTTGTAACCGGTATTTTTTTTGGAGGAATGATAGCAATTAATTTACTGGCTAACCCCGATGCGATGCAAATTAATTCCAAACTGGCTACAGAATTATCGGGTTATGGTATTACAGATTTTAGAGGTTTAGTACCCAGCCAATTATTTAACTGGCAGAGCCTTTTATCTGTAAAAGGTTTTACTATGATAGTGCTGGGTGGTTTTATGGTGGGCTTTGGCACAAGGTATGCCGGTGGCTGCACCAGCGGACATGCCATTATGGGTTTATCCACCCTGCAATGGCCATCCCTCGTGGCTACCACCTGTTTTATGATAGGTGGTTTTTTTATGGCAAACATTATTCTTCCATTTATTCTTGCTCTTTAAAAAAATATTTTATGCAAATAAAAACTGGTGTAAAAAACACAGATTTTGAAGTACGCTCTCTTGATGCCATTTGTATAAACGAAAGCCAGCTTACCCATAAATGGTATCACAATATAAAATACCTGGTTGTTGGTTTGGCGTTCGGGATTGTTTTTGTAAAAGCAGAAATCATCAGTTGGTACCGCATTCAGGAAATGTTTCGCTTACAATCTTTTCACATGTATGGTGTAATAGGTAGTGCGGTTGCTGTAGGTATCATCTCCGTTTGGCTCATCAAAAAATTCAACATCAAAACTATTTATGGAGAGCAGATTGATTTTCATAAAAAAACATTTAATAAAGGCCAGGTATATGGTGGTTTGG
>JAYVGA010000394.1:0-2527 GCA_043772635.1 Chitinophagaceae bacterium | reverse complement strand
ATACCAATCAATGGTGATACAATGCCTTCAGTAAATGAAGTGATTACTTTACCAAATGCGCCACCCATTACAAATGCTACTGCAATGTCTACAAGGTTGCCCTTCATTGCAAATTCTTTAAATTCTTTAATGAATCCCATAAAAAATAATTTGGTTTTAAAAAAATTGGTTTTGAAAATTTTAAGATACTGAAACTTTGCTGATAAAATGTTTTTTATTACTAATATTTAATAACCCAACTTTGGGGCTTACTCATTTTTATGAATTATAAACTCTTAAACTGGCTGTTATTTATTTCTCTTTCCTTTATTTGGGGCAGCAGTTTTATTTTAATGAAGGGCGGGCTGCAGCACTTATCTGCATACCAGGTAGCATCTATCCGTATCATTTCATCGGGCCTTGTTTTGCTGCCCGTTACCATTGTAAGTATTCGCAAAATACCTCCCAATAAAATGTTTATAGTTTTTATGTCGGGCTTTTTAGGAAGTCTTTTGCCTGCTTATTTATTCTGCATGGCCGAAGAAGGTATTGGCAGTGCCCTGGCTGGAACGCTCAATTCGCTTACCCCCATATTTGTAATTATAGCAGGTGCCGTGTTTTTTAATGTAAAAACTTCTGCAAACAAAGTGTGGGGAATTCTGCTGGCATTTTCGGGTAGTCTATTGCTTTTTTTCAGCCAGCCCAATTTTAGCCAAAACAGCAACCTGCTCTACATTTCTTTTGTAGTTATTGCCACTATGTTTTATGGCTTTAATGTAAATATGGTACACAAACATCTCAGCCATATTGGCTCTCTAAAAATAGCTGCGGTAGCTTTAAGCTTAAATGCTATACCGGCAATGGTAGTATTGTTTTTTACCGGTTATTTTCAGCAGGATATCCTGGCAACGGGCACTTTAATGTCAACCGGGTTTTCTGTTTTGCTGGGCATTTTTGGTACTGCCATTGCCTCTGTACTTTTTTATGTGTTGCTGAAAAGAGCAGGAGCTGTGTTTGCCTCCATGGTTACCTATGGCATACCCATTATTGCAATTATGTGGGGCATTATTTATGGAGAATACTTTGGCTGGAAACAAATGGTCAGTATGTGTGTAATGCTGCTGGGTGTTTGGGTAGCTAACAGGAGGAAAGTCAGGAGTGGGGAGGCAATTAGTCAATAGTCAATAGTGAATAGTCAATGCCTGCCAATACATTTTTGTTGGGTCAAAAATGTTGTCTGTGCCTGCCCCTACATTTTTGTAGGGGGTCCGTCGTCCGTCGTCCATTCTTCACTTAAAAAAAACAATTTCATTTTTCTTCACTCTTACTATCGCTTTATTGCCTAACAATTTCACCCCTTTTTTATCATAAAATTTTAAATAAAGCGTATCTCCTTTTTGAGTGTAGGTGCCCGGGTAGCTGGTATTTTTTATACTGTCAAACAACTGCCGGTAAAACTCAAAAAAATTATTTTCTTTCAGCTCAAAATATGAATCATTCATATCTGCTACCGATTTAAAACTCATCGTTATTTTGCTGGCATCAAAAGCTGCCCTGTCTTTATTGAATTTATATGCAGGCGAGCAGGAAAAAACAAAACTTATTGTAATTGCCAGGAACAAAATATATTTCATAATCTAAATTTGATGAGTTGTTGGCAAAAATAGGTGTAATTAATCCGCTTACATCAAACACCGGCAGCTTTTAAAGTTTACCCCTGTTCATATAACAGCAGGAAATGTTGTGCAATAAATGTCCTCCATTCCATTCAAGCTCGCAACAAATTTTTGCTTCAAAAAAATTTCTTTCTAATTTTTAATTCCAACCCTCAAACCTTACCTTTGCGCCCTAAAATAAAAACCTTTTATTCTTTTAAATATTTTTTATGGCCAATACCGGTAAAGTAAAATCCATCATCGGAGCAGTAGTAGATGTGCAGTTTGACAGCGATTCTAAACTTCCTGAAATTTTAAATGCACTGGAACTCATCCGGGATAACGGAGATAAACTGGTGCTGGAAGTGCAGCAGCACCTGGGGCAGGACAGCGTAAGAACCATTGCCATGGATGGAACCGAAGGGTTGGTTCGTGGTACTAAGGTAATAGACACCGGCAAACCTATTGCCATGCCTATTGGCGAGGGCATTAAAGGGCGTTTGTTTAATGTAACCGGCGATGCCATTGATGGCCTGCCACAGGTAAGCAAAGAAAACGGCCGCCCCATTCATGCCAAACCCCCTTTATTTGAAGACCTGAGTACAGCCAATGAAATTCTTTTTACCGGTATTAAAGTAATTGATCTTATTGAGCCTTATGCAAAAGGTGGAAAAATTGGTTTGTTTGGGGGTGCAGGTGTAGGTAAAACAGTATTGATTCAGGAGCTGATAAATAATATTGCCAAAGCATATAGCGGTTTATCAGTATTTGCAGGTGTGGGCGAAAGAACCCGTGAAGGAAACGATTTGATGAGAGAGATGATTGAAGCAGGCATCATGAATTATGGCGATAAGTTTAAGCATAGCATGGAAGAAGGCGGATGGGATTTGAGC
>JAYVGA010000393.1:0-7585 GCA_043772635.1 Chitinophagaceae bacterium | reverse complement strand
TCTTCTGTTTTTACATCCATCACATAATTATCATTGTTAACTACCAGTTTGTATTTACCACGGATGTCTTTCCAGTTTTCATCTTTTACAGAATAGCGGTTGCCCTGTACCCAGTTTTGATACAGCACTGTTTTCTCGGCAAACAGTGGCCCTGATGTAATTAGAAAGTTAGCCAGTTTACCTGCATCCAGGCTACCTGCTTTATCATACACACCCGCCAGCGTTGCAGGGGTTTTGGTTAATGCCTCCATTGCTCTTTGTTCAGATAAACCCTGTGCAATTGCTTTACGCAGGTTTGCCATAAAGCTGCTGATATCTTTCAAACCGTTTGTGGTGAATGCAAAATTGATATTCGCTTTTTCCAGCACCGCAGGATTCGTAGGTGCCATTTCCCAGTGCTTTAGATCAGCCAGTGCCACATAGCGGGCATCTGTAGGATCTTCCACATCCATTGCCTGCGGAAAGTTAAGTGGCAAAATAAAACTGGCGTTGGCAGCTTTTATTTCAGCAATGCGTTGGTATTCATCTCCACCACCTTTAATGATGTATTGCACACCAAACTCATCCCCCACTTTATCTGCCCTCAGGTCATTCCATTTATCACTGCTTTCAAAAATTTGTGGCAAGGATTGATTGTCTAAAAAAGATTGCAGCGATACATTCACACCTTCCGTTTCAGGTTTGGTTTTATACCATTGTGCATCTAAAAAATTCTGGCGAAGCAATGCAATGGACCCCATCAGCGAAGTAGGATAATCCTGCGTACTGCTGCCTTTATTAAAAGAATAAAATGCAGCAGCTTTTTCTTTTATCAGCACTTTATTTTCTTTATCATTTGCCAGCGTTACCACAGCACCGGTACCTCTTGAAATCCCATTCATCTGGTGTGTAAGCACCGTACCAAAACCAACAGCACGGAGTTCTTTGGCTTTTGTATCACTCACAGAAAAGACTTTATACATATCCACTTCGGAACGTATGGCCTGGTTCCATCCGTATGCACCCTTTGTGCTGGACACTCCCTGGTATTGTCTTCTTGTAAAATTTTGTGGTTCAATTTTTATTGGATCTGTGCCGTAGTCTGCATACATATCTATAAAAGAAGGGTAAATGTATTTGCCCTTACAATCTACCACCATCGCATCTTTTGGGATTGCAGCGTTAGTACCAACCGCTTCAATTTTTCCTTTGCGGATCACCATTGTGGCATTCTGCAGAGGGGCAGTTCCATCCTTAAAAATGATGGCATTGATAAAAGCATAACAACCTTCTTTGGGATTGTCTACATCATTTACGGGGAAAGTTTCCTGGGCCTGTATCACGGTAATAAAACAGGTAACTGCCAGGAACAGCAGCAATGAAATTTTTCTCATAAAACAGTTTAGGTAAAATAGAAAGAAATTTAAAAATAAGGAATGAATGGTAATAAACATTTACCGTTTGAATATTTCTATCAATTATCTTTCCTGCCCGGCTCATTTAATTGCTGCGTTAATTGCTCCAGTGTGGGCAATGCCAGCTTAATATTTTTTGGAAGTTGTTTGTAGGTAAATTCACTTACCCCCATGGGTTTTCTAATATCTTGCAACGCAAAATCCACCACTACATTATTTTTATTCTTGCATAGTAAAATACCTATCGTGGGTTTGTCGTCTGCTTCTTTTACTAATTTATCTATGGCTGTTAAATAAAAATTTAGTTTGCCCAAAAACTCGGGTTCAAACTCAGTTACTTTTAATTCTATAATAATATATCGCTTCAGTTTGGTGTGAAAAAAAAGCAGATCTGTCCTGTACTCTTTTCCACCAACAGTTACCGTAAATTGCCTCCCCATATAAGCAAAGCCCTTGCCCAGTTCCAATAAAAAACGGGTGATATTCTCTACCAGTTTTTGTTCCAGTTCCTGCTCTTTTACCTGTGCAGTAAGATTTAAAAAATAAAAATTATACGGGTCTTTTAAAAGTGAATTGGCAAGGTCGCTATCTGGTTCCGGCAATGTATTTTTAAAATTGTTGATGGCCTTACCCTGCCTGCCATACAGATTGCTTTCTATTTGCATTTGCAATACCGCACGGCTCCAGTTATTTTGGATAGTTTGCTGCAGGTAATATTTCACTTCTTTGGGGCTGTCTGCTTTTTGCAATATCAATACAATATGCCCCCAGGGCATCTGCAGGCAAAGTTGCAGCATTGGGCCATGCTCCATTTGTCCAACAACCTGCTGGATTTTTGTATCCTTTATTTTTCCAACAGCTTGTTGGAATTTTGCAGGCAATCTTTTCTTCGGCTTTTCACTTTCTATTTTTCCAACAGCCTGTTGGAATATTTCAATTCCCTGGCTGAAATATTTATAAAATTTTACTGTCTCGTAAATATTAGAAACAGAAAAACCCACCCATATCAGGAAACTCCGCTTTCAAATCTTTACTCAACTGACCAATAAAACCGCTGCCCCATTTGGCATTTTCCTGTTTTTCCACTATCTGCCTGCCCATATCCCAGTACAATAGTATCAACTGGCTGTTTACAGCAATGGCTGCTTTTACCTGCTGTTGTTTAATGGTTGACTTTAATTCAACCAGCCATTTTTTGTACTCGTTATTTTTTAATAACACATTCATGGATTGGGTATTGGTACTGCATATTTTATTCTATTTATAAAAGACTTCAACTGTTATTCTTCTGCACCGCCTATCTTTATTGAATACTATTGCTCAAATAAAATTACTCATACTCCCATTTATAGCTCCGGGAAGACCTTTGTTTTCCTTTACAGACATCTATAATCACAGATGGCGTAACGCTTATTGAGAGAGCAGCTTCTTTGATACTCGTAAATGTTTGAATTAATTTCCCTTCCAAACTAAGCTGGTTCACTTTTTTAGACTGTGTTGCAGCCATAGATTGCCTGCCCCATTTGTATTTTAATAAATCAATCTTATCCTTTCCATAACCCTTCTGCCAAAAATAACCTTTGGCGCTTTTATAAACCCCTTTTAACACAAGCCTGATAGCATTGTTGTTTGCAGTGGTTGCAGCTTCTGCATCCTGCAATGAAGGAAACTGGGCTACTTTATTTCCTTCAAAATCATACTGGGTTACTTTTTGACCATATTGAAGCCGGTGCTGTATTTTATTTTTCTCTCTCCTGGTTTCCACATCCACTATTTTTTCTTTACCCCATCGCCACACATAACCTCCGGCAGATAATCCTTTACCAGAAGCGTGGGGGGCAATGGAAGATACCGATATCCCAGTTGCCCTTGCAGCATTGGCAACACTTGAATAGGTTCTTATTTTTTTCCCTGTTAAAGAATACTGGCTTACCTGCTTACTTACTTTTTTAATAATGGCAGCCCGTTGTTTTTCTTTATGTTCTTTTGATAAATTTTTAAAAGCGCTTTGCATCCGGCCCCTTGCCACCGTCCTGTTTGCCCTGTCTGATAATGTTGCTTTTATTAAATTGTTTGGTTTCACATTTAAACCATCCGTATCCTTACAGATAATTATTATTTTTTCATCATCCAGTTTAAATGACCCTACAAAGCAGTAATAAACCATTCTGGAAAGTGTAATGCTAAGCCTTACCCCGCCAAGTTTAATGCGGTTAACTAAAAAATAAGAATAATCGTTTTTAAATTTATTCTTTGCTTTAACAATGGATGGCTTAATAATTTTTTCCGGTTTCACATAAATAGCCCCATTCTTATACTGCATTTCGTATTCCAGCCGTTTTACCCTTGCAAAATTAGAAACCATATAATAGCCGCCTGTACCAGGAATATCTTCCCAGCGTTCGCCTTTAATATCTTTTAAGTTTAAATTTTGATATGGGTATTTCTTCTTCATTGTATTTACAAAGACTATAGACACAATAATAAAGCTTACCAGTTGCTCTACAGGCTTGCCAACCTTCCAAAGGTTGGCAAGCCTATGGCAAACTAATCTTCAATAGCCATTTCACAATCATAATAATGCTCCGCTAATTCTTTATGTGCTTTTATGCAAGCTTCTGCACTTCCAAACCATGCTATTACTTCATCCCTTAAAAGTGAAGTAGGCTGGTTGGATACGATGCTATGCCAGGAACTCCAGGTATAAGTGGTAAAGTCTTTCACTATATTATGTTTGGCAGCATTGGAATGAGTATAAATGATTGCCATGGTAAATTGTGCATCATTCTCAATCTTCACTCTTTTAAATGGTTTGTAAAAAAGGTTGCCTTGCCTGCTATGTTGTTTATTAAATGCCAGGGCATAAGATTGAAAAAAACGTTTAAATGTTTTTTCTATCAGTTCGCTGAAGGTGATATCAGGGTTGCCAACCTTTGGAAGGTTGGCAACCCTTTGCCCCAGGAATTTTTTTTCGGTAATTGTCAATGTTTCCTTAAGCTTACTTTGTAAGTAAGCAATTATCAATTGTTCTGATTTTATTTTTATCACTAAATGAAAATGGTTGGACAATAAATTCCAGCAGTAAGTATCTGCGAAAGGGGCCAGTAATTCCTTATATCGTTTTAAAAAGAAAGTTCTGTTTTCATCTGTTAGAAACAATTTCTCTTTATTGTTTGTACGGTTGTACACATGATATATACCATCGGCCTCAAAATCAGCTAAATATTTTTTTTGTATGGGCATATAATCAAGGTATGATTTTTTTTGTGCATTAAGGGTTGCCAACCTTTGGAAGGTTGGCAACCCTGTACCTGCTATTCAAAATACTTAAAATCCACCACCAGCAACTCGCCGTCTGTGTACCCTGTCTTGTTCAGGAGAATAGCAGGGTGCATACTTTAGGGTTGCCAACCTTTGGAAGGTTGGCAACCCTATACTTGCTATTCAAAATATTTAAAATCCACCACCAGCAATTTATACAACTGCTGCTTTACTGCTTTGGTTAATTTACTGATTTCAGCAAAGCGGCTTAGCAGTTCCGCATCTGCCTGCAACTCTGCGTATTTTTTTATTTGTATTAAGCCACTGTATGGCGTAAGAAAATCCGGGTAACTGAAGTATTTAAAATAAGGCTCGGTGTGTAAACCACAGTTGTATAAATAATCTCCTTTACAATAGTTATGGTTCCAATATTTATACAGTTCTGTTATCTGTTCTGTTAAAAGTATAGCGGCCTCACCCCGGCCCTCTCCAAAGGAGAGGGAGGAAAGAAATGGCTGCATGGTAGTTGCCCAAAAACTTTCTTTATTGGTGGGGCAAAGCGGATTATCTACAAATACTTCCGGCGCATCTTTTACCGGGTTGTCTTTTTCAAACTTGGTAACTACACAACGGTTTTCTGCCAGTACGAATGCAAAACACAGTGCATACCATTCAGCCTCTTTTTCTTTGATAATATCAGGTTGCCAAATATCATTTTGATTTGCCCATACAGGGTATTGCCCGTTTAAGGCTTTGGTAATTGCAAACCATGTGAATGTTGCTTTGGCACTTTCTATATCATAAGCACAGTAGCCATATTTATCGGTAGCACCATTTTGAATTTTTGTTAAGTTTATATCTATAAAACCAGGACGAAGTTGTAACCAAACTCTGTCACTTTTATTTGACATTCTTTCTTCTCCATCTTGTTTAATTCTACAAGGAGTTGTATCATCCATAAAACCAATAAAAGGACTATTTGATATTCCATAGGTTTTCTTGTTACTTCTTCTTTCATCTTTAATTGGTAATCCTCCATAAATTTCTTTCGATTCTAATTCCTGTTTAGTTGGGTCTCTTTTAAAGTCATACATTTTTTGGATTAAGGATTTTTTAATTTCATTTCTTTTTTTATTCATTTCAATCACTTTACTTTTCGCCAAAGTTTTATTCAACTCACTATCAATTTCTTTTTCCTTGTCTTTATTATCCCACAAAATAGTATTGAGGTCACCCTTTTTCCATTCTGTTAAATCATACAGGTTTATATCGTTTTGTTTTTCCGTTTCATCATATATCCAAATGGTAAAAGCCAACGGCCACCTGCCCTGCAGTTTAAAAAATTCGTTGCTGGTAATAATAAAACCGCTGTGAAATTTAAAATGATTGTCCCATATTTTTCTGAATGCTTTGTAGGTGGGCCTTGGTATCAGCCAGCTTGTGGGTGTAAAAATCATTACTACACTTGCGGTACCGTTCTGTAATTTTTTGTACTGTGCAATATTTAATATCTGCGACAGAAAACCTAAGTACCTTTCTTTACCTGCATCTTCGCCGGTATGCTGTAGTATGCTGGGATGTATGGCGTAAGCAGCATCTGTGCTGTCCCTTTCTTTTTGGTTTTCGTCTGTATTTTTATAAGGCGGGTTCAGCAAAAAACAAATGGGCTTGTCTGCCCCGATATTTTTCCGCTGCAGTTCTGTTTGCAAAATTTCCATGTAGGCAGCCGCATCCTTATCCAGGAAATTTAAGCCAATGCCACCGGTGGTTTTAGGGATAATGGTAAAACCCATTTCGGTATGGTAAGGATCGGCCTGCATACGGCGTTCAATCGTCCGCAGTAAATCAGGCTGCAGTTCGCTTACTATTTTATGTTTTAATTTTCCACGCCAACTGCTTACCAAATTGCCGCTGCCTGCCGCAGGGTCAAACACAATATAATCTTCATGTATATTGCCGGGAAAATGCTGCATGGCAAACCACAATGCAAATTTACTAAGGTTGCCATCGGTAAAAAAGATACCGTGCTGCTTTACGTACTCCGGTGCAATGGTGGCCAGCACTTCATCAAAACGGCTGAAATAATAATCAACGGTAAGGCCACTGCCTTCGTTGGTAAAAATATACTGGCTTTCTACAAAACGTTTAAATTCTTCTATTTTATTCGGATGGATACGCACTGCTTCGCTGTGTTTATTTCCATGATAACCCAGCACCATTGCTTCATCGCCGTTTTGGTTAGTGCTTACTTTGCTGGTGATGTCCCAAAAATAAATGACGGAGTAAAAAGCATGTACCGCTTCAATGGGCGTGGCAAACATGGCCTTCATCCGTTCTATACAATTAATAAAATTGTGTATGCCCACCTGCTGCCTTTCACTATCAATATTCCTTAAAATCTTTAAGATTTGAAAACCTTCGGTGGTAAGGTTTTTTGCATCACCAAAAATATCGCCCAATAAATCTTTTGGTGTAAGCCAGTAAAACGCAGCTTCCTGTATTTGCCTTTTTATCTGTGCGGTGGTTTTCTTTGCATTTAGTTTTCCAATTTCGCCGGGGGCTTTATGTGGGTCGCTTGTTTTGCTCAGGATGGTTACATACTCCGGCAGTTTGTTCAGTTTCCAGATGCCAATAAACTCCCTTGCAATTACCATTACGGTATGATAACCCAGTCCATATTTTTTCTGATAGTGCAGCGCCTGGTAAAAACCTTCGAGCCATTGGGAAAAATCTGATTTTGCCTCCACAATCAATTGCCCGTCTATATAAACATCGGCGCCACAGGCTGCCGATTCTATTTTCATTTTATCAGGAAATAGTTTTTTAAACAGCGGATACAGTAATGGCCGCCTGGCATCTTCATTATCGGTACTGCGGAGGTATTTTTTAAAAAATTCTAATTCGTCTGTAATTTTTGCTTGTGCCATTTA
>JAYVGA010000392.1:0-16476 GCA_043772635.1 Chitinophagaceae bacterium | reverse complement strand
TTAGCCAGGCATCGGAATATGGGGGCTGGCTCACTTTTACTTTTGCCATTATGCAATTTCTTTTTTCCCCGGTATTGGGTGGCTTAAGCGATCAGTATGGCCGCAGACCCATTTTATTAATTGCCCTCCTTGGCTTTGCGTTAGATTATGTTTTTCTTTCTTTTGCACCAAGTTTAGCTTGGCTATTTGTAGGACGTGCCATTGCAGGTATTACCGGCGCAAGCTTTACTACTGCCACTGCCTATATTGCAGATATAAGTACTAAAGAAAACAGGGCACAAAATTTTGGTATGATTGGAGCTGCATTTGGCCTTGGTTTTATTATTGGTCCTGTTATTGGCGGCTTGCTGGGAACCCTCGGCTCACGGGTACCGTTTATGGTGGCAGCGGCATTAACTTTTATTAATTTTCTGTATGGTTATTTTATTTTGCCTGAGTCTCTATTGCCCGAAAACAGGCGGGCCTTTAGCTGGTTAAGGGCTAACCCTGTGGGATCAATAAAGCAGCTTAAAAAATATCCTGCGCTGGGAGGGTTGGTAATTTCTTTTATACTTATTTATTTAGCAGCTCATGCCGTGCAGAGCAACTGGAGTTTTTTTAGTATTGAAAAATTTGGCTGGAGCGAAAAAATGATTGGCATTTCACTTGGTGTAGTGGGTATTTTGGTAGCTACTGTGCAGGGAGGACTGATTCGTTATATTAATCCTAAACTGGGTAATGAAAAAAGCGTTTACACAGGACTGTTACTATATGCTGCAGGCTTGTTTTTATTTGCATTTGCATCGCAGAGCTGGATGATGTTTGTATTTTTAATTCCTTATTGCCTTGGGGGCATTGCCGGCCCGGCCATACAATCTATTATGAGCAGCAGTGTGCTGGCTAACGAGCAGGGAGAATTGCAGGGTGCCCTCACAGGGCTTATCAGTCTTACATCAATTGCGGGGCCTCCAATGATGACGGGTTTGTTTGCTTACTTTACAAAACCAGGAGCACCTGTACATTTTTCCGGTGCTGCTTTTTTAATGGGGGCAATACTCATGCTGGCAAGTGCTGTAATAGCCTACCGCAGTCTTCATCAAAAAAAAGTAAAACTACTATAGGGTAAACCACAGGTATAAAAGCGTTTACACGTAATAGTAACCTTTGTTTATAATAATAATATATTTATAAATAAAATATTCGACGAAAAGTAATTTACTGAAGCAATAAAGCTCAGCCAAATACGCTTAATAGATTACAAATTGCAACCTGCTTAACGGTTGCAAATAAAAACCTCAAGAAACAAACAGAAACTGCAAAATGGACATACAGGTCCATTGCTTACCGGCAATGTAATTTCCTCTTCTTAATGTTTTTATGATTGTTAGCAAATTAAAACAACAACATCTCAGGTAATTGATAAATTAGCTATGGCTGATTAATACCATAAACTATTTTTTTGTTAGGCACTACAGGACAACGAAGAGCCCCGTTATTGGACGGGGCTTCTTCAATTTTATAACATGATGAAGGCTGCCACAACCTGTGCTGCCAAGCCCACCAGCAAACCTGCATAAACATCTTTAGGAGTATGATCGCTTACCAGTAAACGGCTGGTGCATACCAAACCTGTTATCAGTAAAAGTGAAGCCATTGGCCAGGTCATGAGCATACTGTTGGTTTTTACAATTACTAAGAACAGCCCTAACCATCCCCCCAACCCTATGGCGTGCATACTTATTTTAAAATAAATATTGGCAATAAGTGCAGCACTGGATGCCAGGAAAACACCGAGCATAAAGGACGGCAATATCCGTGGATATAAATTTTGCTGTTTAAAAACAGTAAAGGTCCAGAAGAAAAATATTCCGCATGCTATGTAAGGTATAATGCGGTCTTTTTGTGTGCGTAGGTAAACAGAACTTATAAATCCCACTCCTTTTAATAACACAATACAAAAGAGCGGATAAAAAACAGCATTTTGTATTACTATAAGAATGGTGCGAAGTTTTGATGCAACTGCAAAACCAGAAAAATAAGAGGGGTGAACATACACCAAAAAAATTATTGCATATAGCGGTATAAAAATGGGATGAAAAATATACGACAGCAATATGGCCGGCCATTTTAAAAAAGGAGATACCGCAATGGGCGGCCTGATATTAGCGTGATTGATGGCAGTAGCGTTCATAATAATTGGAACAAAAAGTTACAGAATCTTTCTAAGCCTTGCTACAGGAATATTTAACTGCTCCCTGTATTTGGCTACTGTTCTGCGTGCAATATTATATCCTTTTTCCTGTAGCATGTCCGTTAATTTTTCATCGCTGTAAGGATGTTTCTTGCTTTCTTCTTCTATAAGGTCTGTAAGTATTTTTTTTACTTCTCTTGTACTCACTTCTTCGCCGCTGTCTGTTTGGAGGCTTTCGCTAAAGAAAAATTTAAGCCTGTATGTACCAAATTCTGTTTGTACAAATTTACTATTGGCCACCCTGCTTACAGTAGAAATATCCAGGTTGGTCATTTCTGCAATATCTTTTAATATCATGGGCCGAAGATCTGTTTCATCACCGCTTAAAAAGAATTCCTGCTGATAATTCATGATGGCTTCCATGGTATTCAGCAGGGTATTTTGCCTTTGTTTAATAGCATCTATAAACCATTTGGCAGAATCTATTTTTTGTTTTATAAAAAACACTGCTTCTTTTTGGCGTTTATCTTTTTTACTTCCCTTATCATAGTCCCTCAGCATATCCCTGTAGCCTTCGCTAATTCTTAAGTCGGGGGCATTTTTACTATTTAGGCTAAGCTCCAGCTTGCCAATATTATTTACAATAAAAAAATCAGGGATTACATAATTGTTATTCTTTGTTTCATCTCCTACATTACCGCCGGGCTTGGGATTAAGTTTTATAATCTGCTGAATTACTTCTCTCAGCTGCTCATCATTAATGCTTAATCCACGTTGTATTTTTTCGTAATGTTTTTTAGTAAACTCATCAAAATATTTTTCCAATACTTTTAGTGCAAGTTCTACCGGCTCACCCTGGTCTAATTTTCTTTCCAGCTGCAGCAGCAAACATTCCTGCAGATTGCGGGCACCTACCCCCGGGGGGTCAAACTGCTGAATATCTACCAGCAAATCGCTGATCTCTTCTTCATTGGTTTCAATGTTCTGCCTAAAGGCAAGGTCATCTATGATAGAACTTATTTCCCTGCGCAGGTAGCCATCATCATCCAGGCTGCCCACAATTTGTTCTGCCACTTTTTGCTGATGGGTGGTAAGCTTCAGCATTCCCAGCTGCTGCAGCATGAGCTCTATAAAACTGGTTTCTACTTTATGCGGTATTACCCTGTTATCATCAGCTTCAGGGTAATTGTCATCTTTTAATTTATAATCTCCAATATCATCATCGCCATCATGCACATAATCTGTAATATCAATATTGTCATACTCTTCCTCGCTGCCATCTTTTTCAAAATCATCTTCTGCGCCCTCCGTCTCAAATTCATCCTTATCAAAGTCATCCTCCATACCTTCTTCCCCTTGCTCCAATGCAGGGTTTTCTTCCATTTCTTCTTTAATACGCTCATCCAGTATGGCAGTAGGCACCTGTAACAATTTCATTAACTGAATTTGCTGGGGAGATAATTTCTGTAATAATTTATGTTGTAAACTCTGATGCAGTGCCATATTATAGATTCAAAAAAAATATTAGATTACTTTTTTTATTATTGCGGTTATAAAATCTTTACGCTACAATAAAGCGTAAATTTACAAGAAGCAAGTTTAAAATTGATGAAAAAATACAAAATTTTATTTTTTTGCATGATTTTTGTTGGCAAATTGGCCCCTGCCCAGCAAATTCAGCCCAAATCCAATATAGCAAAGGATTTTATTAAGTCGTATTTTTATTCTCCGGTATCTCTTAATGATAGAAATATGGGTAAAGTAGTGGTTCCTGCAAATTTTTATGCAAATAATCTCGGTTTTTTTTGCAAACAGGAATTAAAGCTTCAAGCCATTACCAGACTGCCTGTAAAATTAAGGCTGGGTTCTGTACCCTACTGCGACTGGATGGAGGGTAAAAAAAATGCCGGCATTGTACCTGCCTGGTAAAAGCTACCGCATCTTGGGAAGCGTAGCCGCCTCTCTAAAATAATTTAACCGCAGGCTGTCGTTCCAGCCATTTGGATTTTTTTCAAAAGTTTTACTGCTAAAAAATATCATGCCGTTTATATTAGGCGTGTTTCGCAATTTTTCTATCTGGCGGGGCAACTGGGTTTTATCTTTCCAAGCTGCATTGCTGCCTGCACGGTAAATGCCTAAACCAATATAGCAGTTTTTGCCAAAAGCATTTTTACTCCACCATTCTATCAGGGTGTTATAATCTGCTTTGTCGTGCCCCATTTCCCAGTACAGTTGTGGAGCCACATAATCTATCCAGTCTTTTTTTAACCATAAAAGTATGTCGGCATACAAATCATCGTAATTGGTTTGGCCTGCTTTTGTATTACTGCCACCGGCATCTTTATCTGCATTGCGCCACACCCCAAAGGGGCTAATACCAAACTGGCAATTTTTATTTTCCTGTTTAATTACCCGGCTCAGCATTACAATTACAGAATCTGTATTACTCCGGCGCCAGTCGTCTTTATTCATACCATTTCCAAACTTTCGGTAAGAAGCCTCATCCGGAAATTCTTTGCCCGCAATACGGTAAGGATAAAAATAGTCATCAAAGTGAATAGCATCTACATCATAGCGGCTCACCACATCTTTTACTACTGCGGTTACATGTTTCTGTACATCTTTATTACCCGGGTCAAAATATTTTTTATCACCATAGGTAAGAAACCATTCCGGATGAATTTTAGTAATATGCGTAGCAGCAATAGAAGAACCATTAACATTAAATACTGCCCTGT
Organism: Chitinophagaceae bacterium; assembly: GCA_043772635.1. Lineage (GTDB taxonomy): Bacteria > Bacteroidota > Bacteroidia > Chitinophagales > Chitinophagaceae > Ferruginibacter. Next base: position 11,568 of record JAYVGA010000392.1, on the reverse strand, counting down.
ACGGATTCATCCATGCATGAAATTCCATTTTTCGTTTATGTGTTTCTGTTATCATAAACTGCAACGGATCGTAGTAAGGAACCGGCGGCTGACCCTGCCTGCCTGTAAGCCACTGGCTCCATGGTTCTAATGCTGAAGGATAAAATGCATCGGTGGCAGGTCTTATCTGCACCACCACTGCATTCATCCCGTTTAGCTGGTGCATATCCAGCAGTTTAATAAATTCTTCTTTTTGTATATCGCTGTTTATGGTGGGGCTGCTGGGGAAATCTATATTGCTTACGGTGGCCACCCACACTGCTCTTAGCTCTTCCCGGGGTGGCTGGGCAAAACAGGTGATATTAAAAAGAATACCTGCAGCGGTTAATAGTTTTATCATTGGGATTATTTATACATTATTATTTTCCGGATCTTATTTTATCCAGCAATTTATTAAAATTACGGGCCTCTGTTTCAGAAAGATTACTCAAAACAGCATCCATCTGATGGCTGCAGGCATCTAATTTTTCAAGTAATTTTTTTCCTTTATCGGTAATACTTACATCTACAAGGCGCTTATCATTGGGGCAGGTATCTTTTTTTACAAGGCCTTTCAGGAGCAGCCTGTCTACAATACGGCTGGTATCGCTCATTTTATCCAGCATGCGTTGCCTTATCTGCATGGTAGAAATGGGCTGGCCTGCACCCCGCAAAATACGGAGTATATTAAACTGCTGAGAAGTGATATTTTCTTTATCAAAAAATAATTTCATCTTTTCATTCATCCAGTTAAAGGTGTAAATGAAATTAACAGTTGCTTTTTGAAATTCGTTCCGGAAACTGGTCTGGTTTATATCTTTTTCTATACCCATTATAAATTGATTGTGCAATATTAAAAAAAAACGGGGCAACAAATGAATGTGAACAGGTGAATTTAAAATAGTCGCAGAGAGTTGTAAACCTTTTAACACAATGTAACGTTTTAGAGTAGCTTTTAAAAGGCAGACAATCCTTCTGTAAATTGTTGTAATAAAAATTTTCTTTTACAGTTTTACTGTTCATTCAGATGCTTGTATCTTTTAATGTATTTCGCCTGACTCGGTAACAGCAAATTCGTTAAAATATATTTTTACTAAAATGATGAAATAGCTTACCAGTAAAGGGCCAAATATGAGACCCATAAAACCAAAAAGATTTAAGCCCACTATTACGCCAAGGACTGTTATTATAGGGTGCACATTGCCCATTTTTTTTAGCAGGCCAAGGCGGGTTATATAATCTACATTGCCGGTAACTATCAAACTATAAATACCAAGCCCCACACCGGGCCATGTATTGCCGGAAGCCAGCATATACAAAACCACCGGCACCCAAATAACCATAGTGCCTACCAGTGGAAAAAATGCAAACACGCCGGTAAGAAAGCCCCAGAGCCCCCAATCATCTACCCCAAAAATCCAATAACCCAGGGTGGCAAATATACCCTGCACAACACATATGATGGGTATGCCCAGCGCATTGGCTCTTATCATCATCTTGGTTTCGCTGGCAAGAGACTCTACATTGTGTTTTTTTAGCGGAATTATTTTATTTAAATACTGTTCTATTTCTTTACCATTTACCAGCAGGTAGTACAATAAAAAAAACATCATGATAAGGTTGGTAGCTACATTGGCTGTACTGTTTAATATTTTAGGAATGAAGGATGTTATTTTAAGAGAAATAGATTTAGTGCTTTCGGCAGTGAGTATTTGTATACCCAGGTAATCTGAAAGCTTAGCAGAAAAGGCTTTGAGCGACTGTACAATTTTCTCCTGGTTATTAACTAACTCATTTATTTTAGGAGAAATAAGCGATACGCTTATATAAATAGGAATTGAAATAATGATGAGAGAAACGAAAATAAACAAAAGCGCTGTCCATCCTTTTTTCCATTTATACTTATACACGCAGCGAAAAAATAAACCACGGGTAAGAATATACAGGGTAATGCCACCAAGCAAACCAGGTAAAAAAATATACAATTCTACCAGCAGCAGGTAGCCCAATAAGATAATGAGTACCAATAAAAGCAACTGGCGTAAACGATCGTTAAACGTGGTGTTCATAAAACCGCAAATTTTTAAGGGTTGCCATCCAAATTAAAAAGAAAATATTATTTCCATACAGATACTCCTTCGCTGCAGTTGGAGCATATATCTATATTTTTTCTACCCATCATCAACTCTCCCCTAAATTGTTTGTAATTAGGATTATGCCAGATGTTTTTAAAAGATTCATTTTTTAAATTGCCCAGCTGGTGTGTGGCATCTTTATCAAAACAGCAGGGCACTACAAGGCCATCCCATGTAATTACATTGGCATGCCATAATTTCCAGCAGCGGTTGGCCAGTTTATTTTTTGGTATAGTAACACCTTTGCTATTTTTTTTATACCGGCTGTATTTATCAATGGTGGGAATAAGCTGGTTGGGATCGTTTTCGTAATCGTATACCTGCGCCGATTTAAAACGTACTTCATCTACGCCTATATCTTTGGCCAGTTGTTTTATTTCTTCAACCTGGTGCTCGTTGTGTTTTACCACCAGGAACTGAAAAAATACAAATGGCGTTTTGCTGTTGAGCTCTTTTTTCCACTTCACAATATTTTTAGCTCCTTCAATCACTTTATCAATATTTCCACCCACCCTGTATTGTTTGTAGGTTTCCTGCGTGGTGCCATCTATAGAAATAATAAGGCGGTCCAAACCACTCTCTACAGTTTTACGTGCAGCCTCATCCGTAAGATAATGTGCATTGGTAGAAGTGGCGGTATATATCCCTTTATCAGATGCATATTTTACCATATCCAAAAAAGAAGTATTAAGATAAGGTTCTCCCTGGAAATAAAAAATGAGATAAAGCAATTCTTTATAAATATCATCTATGGTTTGGCTAAAAAAATCTTTTTGCAGCATGCCTACAGGCCTGGTAAAAGCTCTTAAACCGCTTGGGCACTCAGGGCAGCGCAGGTTGCAACTGGTAGTGGGTTCAAAAGAAATACTTATAGGTAAGCCCCATTGTACCGGCTTGCGTGTAATAAAGCTGATATAGTAACTGCCTAAAACTTTTAGCCCATTCCATATACGTATGGGAGTAAGTTTGCTTGCTAAGTTGATGGTATCGTTCCAGTTTAATGCCGGCATATGCCAGCAAAATTACTGGTAATTTTATTGTTATCTATTTTTAAAGCGTACTGCTAAAAAGAGAAATTCCCAGGTCTTTAATAACCGGCTTTATTGCATTCTCATCTTTAAAACAAAGTTTATTGCTTCTGAAATTTTCGTAATTTTTAAACACCACATTCAGGGCAATAAAATTCATTACATAAGCCCTGGTTTCTAAAGGCAGGTAATTTTTAATATCCCAAAATGTTGGGGCTGTTTTACCTGTACGTTCCATGGCATTCCAAACATTACCCACGCCACAATTGTAACTGGCAGCTACCAGCAAATAATCGTTGTTAAGGTTTCGCATTCTGTCTCTTAAATAGCGTGCTGCAGTGTGGGTAGATTTAAGAAAATTCTTTCTTTCATCTGTAAGGGTTGGTTTCTTTTTTCCGGGTGCAGGTTTAGCAGTGGTTTCTATTTCTTTTTTATTTTTCGCAACAACAGCAATCTTTTTTTGTGCTTCAATAATTTTTAGCCCATATTCTTTGGCCACATCATCCATAATTTGCCAGTAGCCAACGGCGCCGGCCGATGATACCGCATTGCCATTAAAAGCACTTTCCAGTGCCAGCAATACTACAAACTCTGTGGGCACTTTATATTTTTTTAAAATAACATTTGCTTTGGGGAAAAACTTTTTGCTGCGGTGGTATGTTCTTAGCAGGTAAGCCCGGCGGGTTACAGAAAATTTTTGTACATAGGCTGTAAAATTATCTTCGTGGCCCTGCAGTATTAATGGATATAACACATTTGCTTCTTTTACCACAATTTCTGTGGTGGAAGTTTTTTTGGCATTAGCCAATCGTATATGTTTAAGAGAATCGCTGTCGTTTGCATAAGAAAAAGCCATGCAACAAAGGCCAAAAGTAAATAATACTGTAGTTTTTAAGGGTATGTAAAACATTCTATTATTGCTTAAATAAAATAATGCTGCCGCAACAGCGTTTCTATAAAATGTATAGTCTTTAACGAAAGGTGCGGAGTGTTATTGTATATCTCTTTTTTAAAACATGCCGGAAAGTTTAATTTTACAACAGCTTAATTTTTTTACCATGCGGCTAATATTAATTTTTATCATCATTTGCAATAATGCCTATGGCCAGGAGTTTGCCACAAAAGATATTGCGGCAATGGAAGCCAGTGCACACCAAAGAATTTTAAATACACAGGAATCTTCTTTTGCTTCTGATAATTTTGATGTAAAATATTACCGCTGCCAGTGGGAAGCAGACCCGGCGATAAGGTATATAAATGGCATAGTAACTGTTTACTTTACAACCACTGCTGCTGCAAGTTCTATTACGCTGGATATGATGAGCCCGCTACAGGCAGATAGTGTGAAACAACGAAATGCATTGTTGTTATTTACTCAAACTACCAACAGCTTACAAATAAATTTTGCAGGCACAATCAATACAGGTGCGCTTGACTCTGTAAGTATTTTTTATAAGGGCGTGCCACCCAATACCGGCTTTGGTTCTTTTATACAAAGCCTGCATGCCGGCGTACCCGTTATGTGGACGCTGAGTGAACCTTATGGTGCACGGGACTGGTGGCCCTGTAAAAACGGGCTGGATGATAAAGCAGATTCTATTGATATTTTTATTACCCATCCTGCAGCATATAAAGCCGCCAGCAATGGTTTGCTGCAATCGGAAACAGCAGCCCCCGGCAATAAAATTATTACCCACTGGAAACACAGATATCCTATTGCATCTTATCTCATGTGTTTTGCCGTAACCAATTATGCTGTATTTAATAACACCGTGCAACTTGGTAATACAACCCTACCCATGCAAACCTATTGTTATCCGGAGAGCATGGTGGCTTTTCAAACCAATACGCCCAAAGTTTTAAATGCCATGCAGTTTTTTAACAGCCGCTTTGGCGATTATCCATTTATAAAAGAAAAATACGGCCATGTACAGTTTGGATGGGGTGGTGGTATGGAGCACCAAACAGCTACTTTTATTGTAAATACAAATGAAGGCCTTATGGCACATGAGCTGGGGCATCAATGGTTTGGTGATAAAATCACCACATATAGCTGGCAGGATATCTGGCTCAATGAAGGTTTTGCTACACACCTTGCAGCCATGTATATGGAAAATACTTTTCCGGCAACTATCTATAACAATAGAAAAAATGTGATCAATAACATTACTTCCTTACCCGCAGGTTCTGTAAAAGTAGATGATACTACAAATGTGAACAGAATATTTGACGGGCGGCTTTCTTACAACAAAGGTTCTTATATTATTTACATGCTTCGTTTTGTATTGGGTGATGCTGTTTTTTTTAAAGCCATCAACAATTATCTTAGAGACCCTGCATTGGCTTACGGATTTGCCCGCACCAGCGATTTAAAAAAACATATAGAACAGGAGAGCGGCAAAAACCTTACAAAATTTTTTGCCCAATGGTACGAAGGCCAGGGTTATCCTTCTTACAATGTGCAATGGAGCCAGTTGGGCAACATCAATGTAAAAATTATAATGAATCAAACAACTTCACATCCTTCTGTATCATTTTTTGAAATGCCTGTGGCGCTAAAATTTAAAAATGCTTCACAGGAAAAAACAATAATTGTAACCCATAATTTTAATGCGCAGCAGTTTATAGAGCAGATAGATTTTGTGGCAGATACTGTTTTGATAGATCCGGATTACTGGATCATTTCTAAAAACAACAGTACACAAAAAATAGCCCTGGGCAATAGCGGAAAAGGCATTATTGATATTTACCCTAACCCTGCCAGCAACCCTTTTACTATTTTTCTGCATGATTTTAATGCAGCTTCTGCTTATATAAGCATCATTAATGCAGAGGGGCAGTTAGTGTATAAAAAAACTACAACCCTTTTTAATGGAGCAGAATTACTGGAGGTACCCACACAGCAATGGGCTCATGGAATATACATGGTACAGGTACTGGCGGGAGGTAAAAAAATTGTGAAACAGGTTATAAGGTAAAGTTATAGTTTTACACTCCCTGTATAACCACTATAACACGATGGCCAGCAAAAAGAAAAAAAACAATAAAAAAAATTACCTCATCTTATTAATCATACTGGTATCATTTTCCATTGCTACTTTTTTATTTAACAGGTTTTACAATCGCCCTGCCTTTGTTCATTACCCTGCATTTGGTATAGATATGCCGGTTAAATATGCTATTCATGGTATTGATGTAAGCCGTTATCAAAAAACAATCGGCTGGGATCTTGTAAAAGAAATGGAGGTAGAAAATATCCGTATTGGCTTTGCATTTATGAAAGCTACAGAAGGCTTAACGGGCATAGATAACCAGTTTAGCAGAAACTGGAAACAGGCAAAAAAAGCAGATGTGCCAAGGGGTGCTTATCATTTCTTTATTGCCAGCAAAAGCGGACGGGCACAGGCAGAAAATTTTATAGAAAATGTACAGTTAAAAAAAGGAGACTTACCTCCTGTGCTGGATATTGAACAAATAAACGGCGTATCTGTTACAGACCTGCAGCAAAGAGTGGCCGACTGGCTGCAGGCTGTAGAAAAAAAATATAAAGTAAAACCCATTATTTATACCAATGCCGATTTTTATGAAAATTTTTTAGCCGGCAGGTTTGATGATTACCCGCTGTGGGTAGCTCATTACCTGGTAAAAGATAAACCCAGAATAAAACGCAGCTGGCAGTTTTGGCAGCACAGCGAAGCAGGCAGGGCTAATGGTATTGATGCTTTTGTAGACTTTAATGTGTTTAACGGCGATAGCACTGCTTTCAAAAAATTACTGGTTCAATAATAAAGTGCAAATTTGCAGCATGGGAATGGAAGACGATACAAGAACTTTTTTAGTGCTGGTTTTAAATACCATGGCCATGGTATTGCTCTGGATGATTGCAAATGTACTTGTAGGTATTTATTTTGGCTATGCTTTTTTTACAGGAAGCCCCTCCTGGAAAAACATCCTCTACTACATAGCTGCGCTCTCTACATTTTTATTATTGTTATGGCATTTAAAGCGCAAATGGAAACTGTAATTTATTTAACTGCTGTGGTCTGTAACAATCAACCATTTATTTTTTATCTTTTTAAACAGCAGCGTAAAATGCCCACCCATATTACCTATGCTGCGGGTAAGATGCCATTTGCCCACTACAGAAAAATACAATACCGATAATCTTTTTACATGCAGGATATCAAAATTAAGTTTACCCATTGCTGCAGTATCCGGATAGCCTTTTTTATAATTGTTTAATGTATTCTGCCAGCCATAAGTAACGCCCGTTTTTCCAATAAACATCAGCGAATCGTTTTTCCAGTAGGTATCCATAAACCGGTTAAGGTCTCCACTGTTCCAGGCATTTTTTTGTATATCAAGTGCCTGCAATATTTGCTGCTCATCTTTGTTTTGTGCAAAAGCAGAAAGAGAGATAAAGAAAAGGAAGAAAAAAAATAGTTGTTTCATGTTGAATATTTTATATAGGGAAGATAAGAAAAAAACTGCGCCTCCCTTTGCCCCGAAGTATTTAGCGGCATATCGGAACTTATGGCGTAGATGATAGAAGAGAAAATATGATGAACATTTTAAAAATAAAATGTTGAAGCAGGAATTATGCACACACAATTATTGCGGATAGAAAAGCGCTACAGTTTTATTGTTGAATACAGAACTATATCCAAAATGGAAGATCCAATGTGTGGTTATATTCCGCAGCACCGTCCCTCTCCACAAGTAGAGAGGGAATGAGGGTGAGGATGATGCGCCGAACTGCATTTGCTTTTATGGCAAAGCCGGTAGTTTTTATAATGCCCAAGGATGATGAAAATTACTGCCGGGATGAGCAGGTAATTTTCAAAGCCATGAAAAAACTGTTTTGTTACCAAAAAAATAAAACCAAGGGTAAATAACATGATAGGTAAAAATGATTGGTGATGTTTAATATATCCATGCACCAAGGAATAAACACCCACAACAAATGCAAGGGCTATCATGCTCCACTCAAAAAACAGGTTATGAATAATGTTGATGCCAAACAAGGGCAGGCTGGTTACGATCAACGGTAACACAGCACAATGAACAGCACAGGCCAGTGAAGTAGCCACCCCCATTCCATCCCAATTCATTTTAATATTCATACGGAGGGCAAAGATAAGATTTTTGCAATGTTGTTGCAAGTTTTAACTTTGTAAGTTCATCTATTATTTTACCCCCTGCTGTGTTAGGCATAACTTTACGCCATATTTAATTGTTGTAAAGAAGATGAAAAATAAATTGTGGATATACCTCGGATTTTTTGCCATATTGCTCGGCGTTTTTTACCTCTTAATTTTTAGAGATTATGATTTTTCTGCATCCCGGCTGGCAGTAATAAACCCGCAGGTACCAGAGTTTAAATTTATAAACCAGGATGGCAAAACCATTACCCAGAGCGATACGGATGATAAAGTGTATGTGGCTGAATATTTTTTTACTACCTGCCAGGGCATATGCCCAAAAATGAATGCTAATATGCGGCGCATTTTTGACCAGTATAAAGATGAACCCCGGTTTTTAATTATGTCTCATACCTGCATGCCTGAAGTAGATAGTGTACCCAGGCTAAAAGCTTATGAGCTAAATATGATTAATGGCATTTTAATAAAAAAAGATGATGGCGCTTACCAGGTAAATCAAATGCAGGGAGCAGAAAGTATAAAACCCAATAACCCCAACTGGCAATTTGTTACCGGCGATAAAAAACAATTGTACGATATGGCCCGGCTGGGATACATGATAGATAATGGCAAGCCAGATAGCCTGCAGCGTATAGAAGATGAATTTATACATACCCAGTTTTTTGCACTGGTAGATAAATACAGAAGGGTAAGAGGCATTTATGATGGACTCAAAGAACAAGAAGTGCAAAAGCTGATGGTGGACATAAAAGGATTGCTAAAAGAAAAAGTAGCCCCTAAAAGATTTATGACAGGTTTTAGTAATAACCCCAATTAATTTTTATGGAAACTCATTCAGACATTTTAAAACGTAACGGGCTTAGTGTAACAGAAAGCCGCAAAAAAATTCTGGAACTTTTTTTAGATTCCGAAGGTGCCCTGGCACATGCCGATATTGAAAGAAATACGGATGTGGCTTTTGACAGGGTAACCGTTTACCGCACGCTGCAAACCTTTGTAGATAAAGGCATCATACACCAGATACCCACCACAGATAATTCTATTTTATATGCCTTGTGCAAACACAATTGCCAGCAGGGCCACCACCACGATAACCATGTGCATTTTATTTGCAACAACTGCGATAAAACTTTTTGCCTGGATGATGTAACCGTACCGGATGTAAAACTTCCTAAAGGTTTTGTACCGGCCCAGGCTGCAATGGTGGTTACAGGAGTTTGTGGGGAGTGTAAGGGGTAAAAGTTTGATGTTGAGAGTTTACAGTTTACACTATATTATAAACTTAATTTCATTTTTCTACTAAAGCTTAAAAAAAATCCTTCTGCAGCATTTGCAGAAGGATTTTAATGAACAAGGAAATTTTTTTTACTTCATTTCCATCACCCCAAACCTTGTACGTTTTTTAAACAGCTTCAGCAGGTCGGATACAATTAAATATTTTGTGTCAGAAATTTTTGCCACAGCTGTGGGTATGGTTACATAGTCTTCATCAAGGTGACTGTAAACTGCCTGCCTGCTCACCATTCCCTTTGCATCTACTGTAGCGGCCATAAATATTGAGCGCTTAAAGTTTACCACGTCATCTGGCTTTTTTTCAAGGTCCCTTTCTACATTGTCTTTATCATCGTTATACAACAGTACCAGTTTATCGCCGTATACTATGGGATAAAAGCCAAGGAAAATATTGGAGTTGGTTAATTTTTGATTTTTGGGAATACGGGTAAAAACGGCTTTACCATTCTTATCTATATTGGTATTTATAATATCGCCAAAAGTATAGCGGTAAGATGTGGTGGTAGTATGTGTGGAGGGATTATAGGAAGTAATAACATCAAGCCGGTAGTATTCGCTGGTTAAATCTACACTGCCATTGCTGCGGTTTAAAATATGCCCTATTCTAAAACCCGGGTAAAGTCCCGGGTCTGAATCTCTATCCGATCCAAAATTATCTTTATCCACCAATGTTATCATCTCTGGTGTAAAGGCCACCATCACAGGGTTTTTAACTTCTTCCGTGTTTGCATCAAATGTGCTGTAAAAAGCCCCGTTAATATTACCATTGTATTTTCTTTTGTACAGGCCGGCTACGGTAATGCTGCCATTTTTATTGTAAGAAAGTTTGGTACCCTGTATGTATTGGTTGTTAAGGTTAAAAGTAATTTCTTTACCCTTTGTATTGGCCGCATCATACACCATTAATTTATATCTGTAGGAAGGCACTTTAGCACCATCTTCCCTTACCGATTGCCGGGTTACTTCTTTATCATAATGTTTAATGGCTACAAATACTTTTCCTTCATTGGTAATATCCTCATCGTAAATAGAAACAAAACGGTCTCCAATGGGCAGTTCAATATCTTTTTTCCAGATGCTTTTAAGATTGGTATCAAAAACACCGATAAAGAATTTTTTATTTTCTTTTTTTCTATCCGGGCCTTCTACAAACAACAGCACTTTAGAAGAATCGGCACTTAATTTATAGGAAGGTTCTGCCTGGTCGCTGCGGTTATCAGATTCATAAGTGCCCAGGGTAATTTTGCCGGATGTGTTCAGTGTTTTTTCATCTACCTTAAGTGCATAAACCGATGTGGTTTTACTTTCTTTATCATACGCTTCGTAAATAAAAAAAATATTGGAACCATATTTTTCAAATCCTTTTATGCTGGCATTTTTTTCTTCAATGGGTAATTCTTTTTCCAGCAGGGTTTCCATATTTTTATCTACGAGCACCACAATGGGTTGCTGCGATGTGTTGCCGCCAAAAAGAGACAACCTTCCGGAAGATTTTAATTTTAAAATAATAAACTGGCCGTTGCTTACCGGCACAGCATCTTCAAAATCGTAATTTAGCCTGGCGTTATCGCCCCAGCTTACTTTAAAACTTTGTACACTTACCATGCTGCACATGCATAACATGAAGCATGCTGCGCACAGGAATATTTTTTTTGTAACCATTTGCAGGAGTATGAATTTAAACTGGGTGAATAAAAACAAATATACCTTAAGCAACTAAACGAAAGGGTAAACAATAAATTTTATAAAAAAATTAAGCCATTCGTTTCAAAAAAAAGAAAATTTTAAGAGATTAAAATTGCTACCCTTTAATGACTTATTGACAAATGACTATTCAATGTCGTTTAGTTAAGTGTTTAAATTGCCACGCCCTTCAGGGCGTGGATCAAAATAAAAATAAGAACCTGGGCTTTAGCCCAAATAATGGTTTGG
>JAYVGA010000391.1:0-17015 GCA_043772635.1 Chitinophagaceae bacterium | reverse complement strand
CTGACATACCAAACCGAATAATAAGTTTAAAACTAAAATGGGATTAAAAATCAGATAGATTTTTTATTATATTCCGCAAGGGGTAAAACAGTGAATTTTATTTTGTTGGATAATATCAAAAATTAATTGGCATTTTAATTTATAACATAATTATATGGGGGGTAAAACATAAAGGTATAAAAGAATAGAGTATAAAAAGTGCGAAAATTGCACAGTGGACGGGGGTTGTATGGGATTTGTAGCATTTTGGAAAATAAAACGAAACGGTTAATTGAGGTTAATTTTTGGTGCGTTTTGCTTGTTTTTTTCATTGATAAGTGCCGATAAGGGTAATTTTTCTTGTTTATACTGTACGGTTTGCATTATTGGCTTGTATAATGGGGTACAGTGGGCTACCCTTAAAGCTACGCAGACTTGGCCTCTTTGCTGGGCGTGTATTGGGTTTGCTTTCTCTCCTGGGTTTCGTATTTCATTTGATCTAATTGGTTTTGAAGGTACTTTATTTGGTGTTTAAGGGTATCTATAAGATCATCTTTACTGCGTATTAATTGGTCTTTAACGGCTATATAACTATCATTTAAACCAGCATTGGTATTGGGCATATTTTGCCCCTTTTGCTCATTTAGGTGGACATTTGGGTGGACATTTAGGTGGACATTTTCTGCGTTTTTTAAAACTTCCTCTTTTGTATTTAGGTGGACATTTGATAAATCATAGTCAAGCAGTTCAGATGCGGTAATACCAAAATATTCAATAATTCTCATTAAATCTTTAAAATTAGGAGTTGATGCGCCACTCTCATAGCCGCTCCATGCGGATTGCTTAAAACCAATGCTGGAAGCCACTTCCGTTTGGTTCATTCCTTTTTTGTTCCTTAAAAATTTGATATTTTTTGCAAAAAAACTCATCTTATTAACACCTGTGGATAAACATTATTATTGAATAATTCAATTTTATCAAATCGTTTGTTATATCTTTGTTCCTCACAAGGGAACTGTAAAAGTATATCTAAATATATGATAAAACCAAATAAAAGAGACGTAAAAAGGGCAGCTACGGTAAAAGAGACGGCAGAAGCTACAGGGGTTTCAACACGCTACGTAAATATGGTTATGAACGGGGAACGTGAAAATGAATCAGTTGTGAGTGTTTTTATGGAATTGACAGAAGGTAAAAGTTTACTTCTTGATGCGGTAAAAAAATTAGTACCATTTAACTAACACCATGCAAAAAAACGGCAAAACAAATAACGAATTGTACCTGGAGCGTACCGACCTGGTGCCACAGATCATGAGTTACGAAGCTTTTATTAAAGCAAACCAGCGTAACGGTTCATTCTGGATCATGATGCCCAACCCGTTTGATGGCCGGATGCCAATGGTACACTTTGAAAGCATGCGGCCATCATTTAAAGACAAGATCAATACCTTTTATGGCGGCAATGTATATGATCACTTTGCTAAAGTACCCATAAAAAAATTAGTAATCACAGATGCCAAAGCAGAACAGTTCTTTAATGATCACCGCTATGGTAATAACGTTGAGCTTCCTCCGGATATTAAAATAAAGTACGTTATTGCTGCAAGCTGGCTAAATATGATGCTAAAGGCTACCGAAGAAAAAGCCTTTGTAAAAAAAGAACTCAACCTTAGCCTGGATCAGTTTTGGAACAATGTTATCAGCATCATTAAAACGGATAACATAGACCTGCCCACCAGCTACGGCAACTTAGTAGCCAAACCAGACAGCGCCATTAAACAATACAAAGCCTCCGGTTACGCCAGCCTCATCCACAAAAATTACGGGAATAAATCAGCCGCTAAAATTGGCAAAACAGAGGAAGGCTTTTGCCCGGAGAGGGAGCAGCAGCAAATAGCCGTGATCCGCAAAATTGCAAGGCTACCAATGAACTGGGATGCGGTACAAATAACCAGCACCGCCAATCAGTTGTTTGAAAAAAACAATTGGGCCACCGTATCACCGGCTACAGTTGCCAACCTTGTGGCCCTGCACATGCCTAACATTATCGGGCAAAAACGTGGTGGCAAGGTTTATAACAACACGGTTTCTATGCAGGTAAAAAGAGAAGCTCCTCAATTCCCTTCTTACTACTGGACACTGGACGGCTGGACGGTGGAATTGCTGTACCAGGACGGCACCAAATACCACAACCGGCTGGTGATGGTGGTGGTACTGGATGCCTGCAACAAATACCCCGTTGGCTACGCCATTGGCGAAAGAGAAAACACGGAACTGATACGCATGGCCCTTCGCAATGCCGTCATCCACATGCAGGATTTATTTGGTGCAGCCTACCGCCCGTGGCAGTTACAAAGTGACCGCTACGGACTTAAAAACCTTACCAGTTTTTACAGCGGAATAAGCCACTTGTACACACCTGCGGCAGTTGGTAACGCTAAAGCCAAAATAATAGAGCCGTGGTTTAAATATTACAATAAGAAGCATTGCCAAAAGAAAAGAAATTGGAGCGGCTTCAACGTAAACTCACAAAAAAAGAACCAGCCGAATGTGGAGGCTTTGGATGTAATAAAAAGAACTTTCCCTGATAAGGCCACACTGATAGAAACCATTAACAGGGATATGCTTAATGAGCGGCTTAGCCTGGTGGAAGATTTTAAACGCCGCTGGCAGCAAACGCCGCAAGATGATCAGGTAACGCTTACGCCAGCGCAATGCATTGAAGTATTTGGTAAACCACATGATGAATGGAACAGCATTTCCGGGCAGGGATTGATTGCCACTTTAGATGGCAGGCTAATGACCTTTGACAGCTTTGAACCTGCCTTTAGGGCCTTACAATTTAGCACCCGGTTTAAAATCATTTACGATAGCTGCGACTTTAACCAGGTGCTGGCAATAACAGAAGATGGAAAACAAAAGTTTCTGCTGCATAATAAAGTAACCATAGGAATGGGCTACAAAAACACCACGCCTGAGCAATTAGAATACCACCAGCAGATAAAAGAATTTAACAGCCAGCGCAAAGAAGATATAATACAAACCTACCTGCTGGATGATGCAATAGTGGAGGACATCATTGCAAACACACCACTCAATCTTAGCAACCAGGATGAACTGGATTTAAAGCTAATGTTTACCACCAACGGGCAGCAAAAAGAAGCATTACAGGATGCAAAGGGCCTTAAGAGAATACAACAAAAAGAAAAGCAAACTGCCGCAATAGAAGATAAAAAAGAAACAGTGCTGGTAAACAAAAACTGGGAGCAGGAGCAAGCCGCCTACCGTGCAAGCAAAACAGACTTTAATCAATATTTAGATAACAATTAAAACTGCATTTATGCAAAACGATCTCAAACAAAAAATTGCCAGCGATGTAGCCGCCTACGCTAAAGCAAAATCACTCAGCAACAATGATGTTGCCCGGCTTACTGGTGTAAACTCCGGTTATATCTCCAATATCTTCCGTGGTGTATTTTCCAATGAAGTAAATGGCAAGCCCTCCGATATTGGCGATAAGCATTTTCACACCCTTGCTGTATGGGCTGGTATTGCCACCAAAAAAGCCCACTGGCACCTGGAACCCACCCGCCAGTTTCAGGAGATAATAACCATACTGGAAGATTGCAAGGCTGAAGGTAAAACCGCTATGCTGATAGCAGATACCGGCTTAGGTAAAAGCAATGCGATAGATACGTTTGTACGCAAGCATCAGCAGCATGTGTACCGGATTACTGTAAACAGCCTGTATAAGCTGGTAGATATTATAAATGAACTGGCAGAAAAAATTGGTGTAGATAACCAGGCCCTTATGGGTAAGCGTATTAAAACTGCCTCCCTAAAATTACGCATGGACAATATTGCCGAAAAGCTGATGGAACTAAAGTACGCAGGCAACGAACCAATACTTATTATAGATGAGGGAGAGAATATGGAAATAAGTCTTCTGAAAATGATCAAAGGGCTGTTCGACATCATAAAAGGCAACTGCTCTATTGTATTGTTTGGTACGCCAAAATTAATCAGCAATATGCTGAACACTACAGGCCGCAACCGAAACAGCAGCCCCGAACTATATCGCCGTTTTAAAGCAGGCCAAAGGGCCATTACTCCTATTGACAAGAAGACGGACTTTAAGCCCTTCTTTGATAAATATGTAAAAGATAAAGGCTTGCAAACATTGCTGAGCCGCCTCTCAGAAAACTATGGCGAACTGCACGATTACCTGCAACCGGCATTAAAGGAATGTGATGATAAAGGGATCGAATTAACAGAAGATTTTTTCCGCATCAAATACAACATTACCGCTTTTAAAAATAACTAATATGGAAAACCAAACACTAACCTTATCATCCTCCGACAAACCACCCACATACGCAGAACAATGGCGGCAGATGGCGGCTTCCCTTAAACAGGAAGCCTGCCACCTGCTACAGTGGGAGGAGCAGCAGTACTGCGATTATCAATACCAGATGGGCATAGCCTACCTGATGTGGTACCTGCCATGCGATGAAGATGGCCGCAGGCAACTGGAATGCAGCCGCCTGTACTGGAACTGGTGGAAACACACCTGGAGCATGTACGATGACAGTTTCTTTTCCTTTAAAATAGGTTTAAAAAAATGTTCATTGCAAACCCGGCGCACCGCTTACAAAAAACTTCACTGCCCACGCACAATGGCTGTGGAGATAAGGCCAAACGATGTGGTTTTAGCTGAGCTAAAAACAAAGGAGGTATACGCATGAGTTACGTAAACATTTCCACCCTGCCAGCAGTGCAGCAGATACTAACCGATGCAAAGGCCCGGATACTCTACGAAACAGGAGTGGAGGTAGAGCTTATTATAAGAAGCTACACCAATGCAGGGCAAAGCAAACGGGATAAGCACAAGCAGTTTTTAAGAGAAATTATCTGCGATCATTTTGGCGTTGCCTGGCAGCAGGTATTAAACCGCAGCCGTGTGCAGGTGATAGTAGAAGCAAGGCATGCCTATATGTACTTAGCGCATGTAATATTGAAAGAAACGCAAACGGATACAGCGAAGGATTGCAATGTCATGAATCACACATCCGTGGTACATGCAGTGGATAAAATCAATGGATTTTACTTTACCAGGGACCCTTACATCAACCACATCGACATCCTTAAATATCAATTAAACCAATACCAAAACGAAACTAACAATGACACTAAAATTATCCAAAAGCCAATTAGTAGCCTTAACGCAAGAGTTGGTGCAAGTTTTCCAGCACGAGCATATTGATATGAGCGATAAGCTGCTGATACTGCTGCTGCAAAAGTTTTACAAAAAAATCTTTCCAAAACTGCTGGACATGAAAAGAAAATACATTTTTCAAATGGATGATGAAACGGCAATAGCAATGTATCTCTACTTCGAAAATAGTATCTACAATCCATCATCTTTTAACGACATCACCATCAAAAATATTTGTAACGAAATAGAAAGAAAATACGCATGAACGAATTCTTAGCCTTCGCCTGCTTCTACTTATGCCTTTGCATAGTTGACCTGTGCAGGGAGTACATCAACCACAAAGAGGACTTCCAATATCGGAAAAACCACTTTGAAAAACACGGTAAAAAACTAAAACGCAAATAATGAAAAAGATCATCACCCCCCTGGCATTGCTGCTGCTGTGCAGTTGCGCTGCCCCAAGGCTTACCACAGGCCGGTACACCATTAAAGGCATTAACGGCCATGATGTGGCCTTTGTAGAAGTACCAGGTTGGTACAATATCCAGAGCGACACATTGAAGATTGGTGATAAAATTACCATCAATGTAATTAAACGTAAACAATAATGCCCCCATCCCCGCTTACCAGCGGGGGGAAGCAACAATTTAAACAATCATTCAAAATAAACAAACAATGAACACAGTAACAATCCACACACCAAAAAACGCCACCTGGATAAATGCCGCTGGCGATGCAGTGCCTTACAAATTTGTGCCAAAGGCAGATAAAAGCAAGGAAACGCTGGCAGGTAAAATATTAAAAGCAGCCATCAATGCAGAGCTTGTATTGCTGAGCCTGCACGGCATGATGAAGGAAGCATTTACAGAAGTGGCCGCACTTATTAAAGCGGAATATGAGTTAAAAAATGACAAGAAAAAGCCACAGGGCAAAGGCTCCCTCACCTGGTTCAATTTTGATAAGAGCATTAAGATTGAAGCCGATGTAAACGACATCGTTAAATGGGATGGTGCGCTAATGACCGAAAGCCTTACGCTGTTGAATGCTTACCTCAGCACCAGTATGAGCGATGCCAATGTACTGATTGCAGGGCTGGTTAAAAGTGCTTATGCCAATACCAAAGGCATGATTGACACCGGCAAGGTTTTCCAGATATTAAAGTATGAAGCCGATATAAAAGACAAGCGATTTCAAAAAGCATGTGAACTGATTAAGCAGGCACAAAGCATTGACCGTACCAAGCTGTACATGAGGGTTTGGGTGAAGGAAGAGGATGGCAGTTACAGGAATGTGAATCTAAATTTCAGCAACATTTAGATGGGGTTTTACATAAAAATGCTTCCAGTTGATGGGGGTTTTACAAATCTATTAAAAGCGATAATACGCTAAAACCCAATACTAACAAGCATTACAGGCGAAATGGACGAATTGACCGAAACGAAAAACCGCAAAAAAATAGTATTAAAGCCAGTCAAACCAGCATCCAAACCAAAAGGGTTACCCATTCAGCAGCTTGCAAAAAAGCAATTTGCTGAAATACATGGGCTGGATGAGCACTTTAAGCAGTGCTATGGAGAAATAGACACAGCCTTCGATATTATATTTTTTGGAGACAGCAGCAACGGTAAAACCAATGCCGTGGCGCAATTTATAGCCACTATGATAGGTGTATTTAACTGTAAATGCAATTACATCAGCTATGAGGAGGGCCACGGCAAAACAATGCAGCAGGTATTGATTGATCAACACAAGCTGCACGAAAAACACGGAAACTGCTTAACCCTGTACGAAAACTTTACTTACCAGCAATTAGATTATTACATACACCAACAGCGGAGTGCCAAAATTTGGGTGTTCGACAGTATACAGGCAAGCGGCCTCACCTGGGATGAAATAAAGGAACTAAAGCATAAATACGTAATGGGGAAAGGAAAAAAAATATTTGTGTTTATCAGTTGGGTAGATGGCAAGCTGCCTGCCGGTGCAGTGGCAAAATCAGTGCGCTATTACTCAAATATAAAAGTAAGGGTGGAAGGCTTTATATGCTTCATCCGAAGCAGATATGGAAGTAAGAAAAACTTTGTGAGTTACGATGTTGGCGCAAAAAGCTATTGGGGCAAAGCCTATAATAAAATGCTTACAAAAAAATAACTATGCTCCTATTCAATATCATCACCACTATTACAGTAAGCCTTTATGCGGCCAACTGGATAGCTAAAAAAATTGTGAACCATCTAAATAAATAACATGGACTATAAAAAATTAATGGATGATCATATTGCTTTTGCAATACCAACTTTTAAAAATTCAACTGCTTTTAGTTCCCTGTTGAAATTGAGAACAGAAATTGAAGAGGTGGAAATTGAAATGTTATATGGCACTACAAAAATGTTTCTGCCTGCTGAGTATGCAGACTGCATGATGTGCATACTCGATAGTGCAGCCAGAGCAGGCATTTTACCTAATGAGATCATGATTGCTTTTGCTGAAAAGTTAGAAATTAATAAGCTACGGGAATGGGTTGAAAATCCTGATCATACTTACTCTCATGTTAAAAAAACTATAGCATGAAAAAAATACAAGAACTCCAACCCGGCCAAAGCTTTTACTTCCCTGCCAGCCGCTGGATCATTTACACGTTTTTAGAAAATCTGTACCGGAAGGATGGAAGTGTCAAAAGCAGCAAAACGGTGATAGATGGAAAGCTTTATCCCATTTATATGAATCCTGAAAAACAAGTGGAAGTATTACCAAATTTTCAATCAATAAAAAAAACACCATGAGCATCTATTCAGAAATAAGTAAACGCATTGGATGGGATAAAAAAACAGTGTCAATCCCTACAGTAGAACGAGCAAGGGAGTTGTACGATGCAGTAAACAAAGAGGATTTAAACGCTTTTGAAACAGTGTTTAATATTCACCGATTTGCAGCATCCGGCACCAACGAAACCGAATCAATGGCGTTGCAAATTATTCTGCATGCATACAAGTTAGGAAGGGATAATAAAAATTGGAACTAACCGCAATCAATTCATCAATCATAAAAAATAACAACAATGCAAACACTACAAATTGACAAGAACAAAGCACGGTTCCTTTCCATCTATCAGGACTTCATGTGTATTTAATCATCAAAAATAAAACTAACAAAATGGCAAAAATCAAAACGTTTGAAGGTGCTTGTAAAGCACTTAGACTCGACCCCGAAAAATGTTTACCAAAAGTAACCGGCGTACCTAAACACCATCAGGAGGCTATAGTTGCACATGCAAAACTGGTGATTATTACAGAGGCTATAAATGAAGGATGGAAACCAGATTGGAAAGATGATGCCCAATACAAATACTATTCGTGGTTTGATATGTCTTCGGGTTCCGGTCTTTCGTTCGACGGCTGCGACTCCTACTGTTCGGGTTCGGCTGTCGGCTCTCGCCTTTGCTTCAAAAGCAGGGAGTTGGCACAGGAGGCAGGTAAGCAGTTTAAAAAGCTGTATGAGCAATATTTTGTAATCAGTTAAAAAATTAAGGTTGTGTATTGCAGGAGTGGCGTTCTTCGGGTTCCGGTCTTTCGTTCTTCGTCTACGTCTCCAAAACCTTGTAAAAAAACTATTGAATGCACCAGTTTTTTGGAATTTGGAAAACTGTCGCTGGGTACTGATGCTGAATAGAATTATTAATGTTTAAAATTTATACAAATGTCAAAAAGAAATTCGTCCGCTGGAACTGATGCTGATAGTAGCACAAAGCCGAAGTTACAACGTCCTGCCAAACTATTGCCAAGCCCCTTGTTAGCGGCTGTTGTCATGCCGAAAGACTTATTTATAAAGTCAATTGAAGCAATACACGAACAAATTAAGTATGATATTTCTGTGTCTGAAAATTTAGGTAAAGCATTTCCCGAAAGTTTTCAAGCTAATTTGCTTCCTAAAAATCATTACTTGCAAAATGCACTATTAGAAGTTTTGCAAGTCGCAATGAACGATACAGAAAATTGCGAAATGGGGCAAAGTTGGATTGAATATTATTGTTGGGAATTGGATTTTGGTCAAGAAAACTGGCGGTTAAAAGTTACGGATAAAGGGAAAAATATTCCGATGTCAACCCCTGGCGAACTTTGGGACTTTCTGAATAGCCGCTAACGTTGAAGCATTGGCGATGTTGCCGTATTTATTAACCAAAAGTTCAATTACTTACAGATGAAAAATAGCGAACAAAAAGACGAGTGCTTAACGTCAAGCGGCAATATTGCCAATGCAATGTTACCTGCTGCCTTTCCTGTGTCCACAGAGGAAGGCAATGCAATAATCAGCAAGTTTATGGGTAAGAAATTTAAAGACCCATTGAATTACATGTACGATAAATCTTGGGACTGGTTAATGTCAGTTGTTGAGAAAATAGAAAACACAACAGTTAAAGGAACAACATGGACTTCAATAGATGATAAGGCTAAGGTTGAGTGGCAATTTTCTGTCGAAATAATTAATGTACAGTGCATGATACATCGTGACTGTTTGCCGCAATATTACGGAACCAATGAAGATTTTCTAAAGTTATACGACTGTAGAAACATGTCAAAAATACAAGCTACTTGGTTAGCTGTAATTGAGTTCATTAATTGGTACAATAAGCCGGTGTCCAAAAGGTAGCAGGTAACGCCCAGGGCTTGGCTGCACGTACCGGAATTTGGAATACTGAATTTCAGCCCTTGCACTAAAGCCCGGTTATGTACCGATGTTGATAGTCAGATTGTCAAGCCGGTATTGCGCCAAACCCAATGTACTAAGCAGTGTTTTTTTGAAGCTGCGGAGCATCGAAGCGTAAATTATTAAACTGTAAAAAATAAATATTATGAAAATTGAAAATCAGGTTTGCACATTGGAGCAAGCAAAAGAATTGGTAGAATTACAAATTGATGACTACCGCAGTTGCTTATATCACTTTCAAGGCAAAGTGGTAAATGAGGCTTATGGTAATAATTATTACCCTGCATATTCATCTGCTGAATTAGGCATGATGTTATTGGTTGAAGATGATACACATTTTTCGCAAACAAGCTACAATGAACATTTAGGAGAATGGCAAACATTCATAATGAAAAGACCGGAAGATGAAGAAGCAACCAATTTTGATAACATCTACGTTGGCGAAGGAGACACAGAGGCTGAATCAAAATGTGATGCTCTAATATGGATGCTAAAAAATGGAATTACGAACAAAGAAAATATACTTGAATCATTGCAAGGTTAAAAATGTTCAATTGTCAGAACCAAAAGTTGAATAGAAAACGGATGTGTGGCTAAGGCAAAAAACATTGCTTAGTACTCATAAATATACGCTACAAATTACTTGCAAACCACCAGCAAAATACCTGCAATATGGAAGATAAAGCTAAAATAACCGTGGAGATACCAACTTACTTAAAAGAGTGGATAAAGGGTCACGATGTAGGGCAAAACGCCATTGTAACAATAGCTTTAAGAAATTTATATATGCAGGAAAAGCAACCCGATGAAAGTATGATTGTAAAAAAGATCATAGACTATTTTGAAACTAAAAAATTACCATTTTAAATTAATACAATGACCATCACAGAACAGCAGGTAATAAACATTATGCAGGCAGTACATGATATGAGGGATGCACAAGAAAAATACTACGGCCATCAAACGGAGTATCACCTGAAAGTTTCAAAGGCTAAAGAACAGGTTGTTGATAACATCATTAAATATTTTTTAAAAGAAGGGTTGGTAAAACCAGTTGTACCGCCACCAGCAGCACCAAAATTATTTTAATATGAAAAGATACCTAATAGCAGCAAAAGCATACCAGGGAGATGCAGAATTATGGTTTGACGAAAATGGTAAACTCATCCGAATTGATATTGCCAAAACCAACATGCACCCGGAGGTAATGGAAGATTTTAAAAGAGATGCTCCAATACTTGAAAGCAATTTGCATGAAGCATTTGCACATGTAAAATGCACCATTACAGAAGCAGATATAATTATCACGTTTGAACAGTTTTGGGCTAAATACAATAAGAAAATAAACAAAGCCAGGTGTTTACCCATCTGGAATAAGATGAGCCAGAATGAGCAGCTAAAAGCCTACACAGGTATTGATAAATACAATGCCTACCTGAAAAAAGAACACTGGCGCAATAAACTTGATCCTGAAAATTATCTACGAAACAAAACATGGGAAAATGAATACAGGTAACCAAACTAAAAATTACTATGCAAGCAACACTAACTATCATCCACAATGGCCAGGTGCTGGAATGTAAAGAAGGCTTCTGGTATATCCAATCAAAACCAACACTTCCTTTCACCTCTGCGGAAGCAGCTAAAAATTACATCAATGACAACCTTAACAAAACAACAGCTAACAACAATAGCCACTATCTGCAGCAAGCTCCACATAAATGCTGATGATAAAGAAGTAATGGTAGCAGGCTTTAGCAATGGCCGGGAGGTAAGCAGCAAGTACCTGCATTTTGATGAAGCCAAAGCAATGATAAGCCACCTTATGCAGTTGCAGGATGGCATCAGCAGCACCACCCGCGACCCAGGCGAAAAGATGCGCCGCAAAATATTAAGCTACTGCCACGAAATGAACTGGATAAAAACCAGCAAAAAAACAGGTAAAAAAGTAGCCGATGTAAAAAGGTTTGATGAATGGGCTGTTAAGCTGAGTTATGCTAAGAAAAAATTAAATGCTTACAGTTATGTAGAGTTGCCTAAATTGGTGAGTCAATTTGAAGCAGTGTATAAAAGCTTTTTAAATAAGATTTAAATGAGCCACCAAAGAGTAGATATGATCATCTGGCTGTTTAAATGGACAGTACAAAAACCTTTCACATATATTTTAAACCAAATTAAAAACCTTTTAAACTAAAAGTTATGGCAAAATTTTGCACAGATTGTAAAAGAAATGTTACCCCAAAAAGAAAATTCAGCTTAGCTAAATTCTTTTTATTGTTTGGTATCCTTTATTTACCAGTTTATATTTTTCAAGGTAAGCAATGCCCTATCTGTAACGGTAAAAGTTTTACTTCTAAAGTATAAAAATATAAAACGGTACTTAATGGTGTAAGCCACCCGATTGCATCGGGAGGCTTTTTGTTACCATTTTTTTTTCTGCTCTTGAAAAAAAAATTATATTATTGCTTCCATGCTTAGAGGCCACCGCACTTATCTTTCCCTCTTTCAAAATGATTCCCCTGCGGAAGTATTAGCCGTCCCCGAAAAAAGAGGACGCAGTGAGCAGTTAATTATAAAGAGAAATGAGCTCCTTATCCACCGGCATTATTTCTACTACAAAATAAAAGGACTGCAATATCACATCGGTTTGCAGGCATTGGAAAGTGAGTTTTTTTTAACAGAACGCACCATTGTAGATATTGTACAAAACAATCACGGTATCATTAAAGAGCTTCGCAATCTTGCCCCGGAGATTCACTACTTCAAAAAGAAATATCCCTTTATGGCGTGGGATCGTTAACTCCTAATGTTGCTCCCGGTCTTGGTACAGATGTCTTTATTTTTTTACTGCTGTCATCTGTAAAGCTCACCGCAAATTTTATTATCCTTACACGAATATCATCTTCCCTTCTTTCTGTTCCACTTGCACGGCGCAATAGTTTCCCAAAGCCTGTAGGGTTCCATCCGTGCAGTGCTTTATAAACCTTGTGCTCCAGTTCATAATACTGCAAAGCATTTTCCCGAATAATCGTTGGCGTTAGGTTATTGCTATCCGTATACTTTACCATTCCCAAACGGATGCTGATAATGCCTTCCGCAATCTGTGTAAGAAAGTTTTGCTGATCACTGTATTTAAACTCCTCAATATCTATCAGGCCGCACGGCCATGCTACAGCCGGGCGAATTTCATAATTTTCTAATTGCCCTAAATCCTGATCTGTGTACCGGAGCTCCGGCACATCTATTTTTAATTTTTCAATAAGGGCCTGAAATAAATTTGCCTGTGGTGATAGTAACATGGTTTAGATGTTTAGTGTTTAGAAGTTTAAGTTCTCAATCCTTTCATTAATTCGGCTGTAAGTATACGTGCCAATTGTTTCTCCAGGTACGGGCTGTTACCCATAAACTGGCGGCGTGGTATTTTCTGATCAATCCTTCGCTTATGGGCTTTCACTGTTACAGACCCGTTAGCTACTTTACCAAATGTGATATTGCTTTTTGTTTTGAGCGTTTTCTTTTTGGAAATACCCATTTTAGTAACCTTCCTGGAATGTTCCCTTACGGATTGAATAAGCCCAAGCCGCATGCCTTCATTATGTGCTTTTGCATAAGGCACATCGGTACCAATTGTTACTGCCATGCCAGAAACGCTGGTGATGCGGATACTACGCCTTAACCGTCCGCTGTCTATCAAAATAGACCTTCCGTTATTACGTGGTGTTTTGCCCCATGCTGTAAATGCCTTTCTGCGCTGCCACGGCTCCCGGCTTGCACCCAGCCATGCCTGCTCTTTAAACCTGTCTAAAAAGAAGTTTACAGCATCATTGCCTAACATGCCAGGAGCATACAACAGCACATCTTTAAAGTGCTTTTCAATCTTGTTTAAAGGGAATGTATTTTGCATTTAAAATAATAGTATATTTGTGTTTCAGGGTGGTCTACGGCCCACCCGTCCCCGGCAGCAATGCCGGGCTTTTTATTTAAAGCCGAATGCTTCATATATTTCCCCCTCGTGGTCTATTATCAAAATCTTATCAATGTTCTTTTGCATTTTTGGTGAATCCTTAATGGACAGGGTTATTTTATTTTTTACAAAATACCTGTCTGTATTGTGATTGATTTTAAATACTAAATTCCTTGCCTGTCCTGAACCGCTTTTCAGCATGTTTGATATTTTCCCTTTGCTAAAATCACCTTCATAAGATTTTACTTCCCAAAACTCTTTTCCTATTTTTAAGTCAGGATATTTATTATAAAACGGGGCATCTTTAAAAAAATATTTAGTACGCCAATCTGCCTGCGATAGTTCCGGGGTTATAAAAACATCCTTATCAAAGTGCGTGGCTAATTTATCAGCCGCATCCAGCCTTAAATTATATTCCCTGTAATACCTTATGTCAAATTTCTTGTCAGGATTATTTGCCAATCCACTTTCATACACACTGCCCTTTGCGCCGCTCAATTCTCTTGTGGTATCCAATGAGTAATTAGCATCTCCAAAACTCATTAACGCATCTTCAGGTACATGATTAAAATAGGGATGCCCTTTTGGAAATACCAACCCTTCCTTTGCCAGATTAACCTGGAACATTTCCGGTATGTCCGGATATTCAATTTTAGAATCTGGTGTGCTATAGCTTCCACCTCTTTGCCTGACTGTACTCCTGCAACTAAAATGGTTAGGAGGGTAATACTTGCTCCAAAAAGAATCGTCCACCGGTTTGCGTACACCATTCAGGCTGGCGCATAAATCAGAAGTTCGGCCATCCATTACAGCATCAAATTCAAGTATGCCCAATGTTTTTTTATTGGCTTCTATCTGCACCCATTTACTTGCCATTTGTCCGCTGGATATGGCGGTGTTGTATTCAGTTTTCAGCCACTGGTTTACATGCGTATCATTTATTTGATAAGCCGCCTGTTTAAACTGGCTGTAATTCCTGATCTTGTTGTCATCCCCAATTAATGCCTGTGTAAGTGCCTTTAATTGCTGATGATTTTTGGCTGCTGAAAATTGGTAAACACTGTTCTGCAGGTTTTTCAGCATCTCATAATCGGGGCTATTATAATCAATGCCAATTATGTCTTTACCATAACCTTTAGTGGTGCCGCTCCATAATTCTTTTGCAAAGGCATTGGCTATCTTTTTATTGATGTTGTAAGGCATTCCCTTTGCTTTCCATACATCCTGCACCATAGCGGTTAATTCAGCCGCTAAATCATCAGGGTTATTTGCTGATAACTTGAAGCCCCCATCCCCTAAAGGGGCGTAAGCATCACAGCAGCCGGAATTATAAAGGCTGTTAAGCTCTGCCTTTAGTTGTGTATGAGTGGCTCCCGGTAGCCCACGGATGGCTGCAATTAGCTTACGTGGGCTTGGCCGAAAAAATCAGCCAGCATTAAACGTAATTCATCCAGCCTGCTGAGTTTCTTTTTTACCGGCTTATCTTTTTTAGCAGCCTTATTACCAGGTGCAGGAGGTTGCGCTTTATTACCAGCCGCCTGTTGGGATTGTAGTTCTTTTTCATCTGCAATTTGTTGTTTTAGTTCTTCATAATTATCAGGCTTTGGAATGCCGGTTATTTCATACACATAATCATCACTAACAGGCACGCCCATAGTTTTGGCAATCTGAGCAATCTTTATCTTTTTATCAGCAACATCCACATCAACAGGTTCATCATAAATAAACTTGCCACCAGGTGGTAAAAGTCCTAACGCAATCATCACAGGTATTACCTGCTCATTCAAAATGCTTAGTTCATCTTCTTTATCATCCTGTGCCACTTCATCCACCGTTTTCAGATGGGTCTCACTTTGGGCATAACCGCTGCTTTTACTGCTGGTCATGGTTTCGGTGGCTCCCAATATCAGCACGGTCATTTCTTCATTCATTGCTGTACGCAATGTGTTGTATAGTTCATTGCTGTTTGCACCTCCCTTTGCTTCATGCAATGTAAACTCTGCGTCCTTTGGTAAAACTGCCCATGCTGCACTGGCTGCTTTTTCTAAAGCCTGTTCCAGTTGAAGCCTTACCACTTCATTAAATCCATCATACCTGGCCTCCCTGAAAGGCATACCAAATATTTGTGCATAGTTTGCCCAATCAGCAATATCACCTCTTTTATAAATGGCATAACATGCAGCCTCCAGCAGGTAACCTAAATCATCCCAATCACCCACTTCAATTACTGTTTTGCTATAAGGCGGCATTTTGTAATCCATGCCCTCCGTACCGTACTGCTCATAAATAACTTTTCCCTCCCGTGGCAGGATATGTTTTTTGGGAACATCAAATATTTTAAACATGCCTGCATCATTCATTAATTCAATGACGGCAATTCCCCAGGCTTTGTATAATTGAATACGCTGGCGCAATTTTCTAAACTGGCGCATTTTTAATAACTCATCAGCACCCTCTATTTCTTTACCGCTTTTATCAATGTACTTCAGTTTGTTTTTGGTAACAGACAGCACACGTTTTGCCACCAGCCTTTTTAAAAAGCCATCCAATAATACATCGCTGTATAAATCGTATAGTGTAACCCTGCTGCCATTAATACTTTCAGCTTGCTGATGCCGGTTCCGCCAGTCCTGTATATCGGTTTTAGTACGTGCTACCGGCCTTATGGTAAGGTTCTGTATTACGATACCATTTTCAGTTACTTCGCCTGCTTTCTTAGTAACTCCGGGCTTTGTTGTTTCTGCCATATTTAAAAATTGTTATTGCGTAAATCAATGCCACCATATTTTATAAAGCTTTCTCTTTCTCCCGGCTCAGGTGGTGCTGCCGGGTAAGGAAGCGAAGGATTAACCTTGCCGCTTTGTATGCCCTGTAAAAATTCAATGGCCCTTTCATAGCGTTTTAAACGCAGTTCCATTTCTACAGCCGGGTTTGCCAACTGTATGTAATGCCATACTGTTATATCCTTTATGTAGAGTAACAGTATTGGGTTACGGGCATCATCTACCGCCGCAAATATTGCAGCCATGTCATAGGCTGTTAAATAGCCGCTTGCCTCTGCTATGGCTGCATCAATGGCACTTTGTAAGATGGTATCATCTGCACGGCTTATTTCATCTACTACGGCACCGTACAGGTGTGTTTTAATTTCTT
>JAYVGA010000390.1:0-3160 GCA_043772635.1 Chitinophagaceae bacterium | reverse complement strand
CCTGGTTGCTGTAGAAGGGGTAAAAAAAATATTAAAAGAAAAACACAGCAGCGGCGATTTATTTACTTACCCTATTATAATGGCCCTTATTATTGGGCGCCTGGGTTGTTTTAGTATGGGGGTGTATGAAGAAACCTACGGCATACCCACCCATTTTTTTACCGGCATTAATTTAGGAGATGGGTTAATGCGGCACCCGGTTAGTTTATATGAAATATTTTTTTTAATACTGCTTTGGGCAGCCATGCTGCAGGCAGAAAAAAAATATGTACTTGCAGATGGTGCCCGGTTTAAAATATTTATGATAGCCTATATTTTATTCAGGTTTTTTATTGATTTTATAAAACCATCTTACATTATTGCAATGGGTTTATCTACCATACAATTAACGGCGCTTGCAGGATTAGTTTATTATTTAGCAATATCTTTACGCAATAAAAATTTATATTTGAGTAAATAATTTTTTATGCAAACTATCACACTTCAGCATATTATCTGGAAAGAAGAAAAATATTTTGTTGCTCAATGTTTAAATATAGATGTGAGCAGTTTTGGCGATACAAAAGAGGAGGCTATAAAAAATTTACAGGAAGCTGTAGAACTTTATTTTGAAGACGAGCCCGGTAAAATAATTAACCAGGTAGAACAACCGGAAATTATATCTTCAAATTTTAATTATGCCTAAGCTTTATTCTTCGGCACATATCTTATACATACTTCAAAAAAATGGATTTTATTTAGTTTCTCAAAAAGGCAGCCATATCAAATACAGGAAAGACGGCAACCCGGTTCATACTGTTATTATACCTGCAAACAGAAAAGAAATACCGGTGGGTACTTTTAATTCCATTGTAAAGCAATCAGGCTTATCAAAATCTGTATTTGATTAAACAAAATCGTTATCACATTTAAACTATTCTTTTTACCATGCCTGAACGCCCCTACATTTACTACGATTTTACTTTAAGCATTTGCAGTACCTGCCTGCGCAGGGTAGATGCCAAAATTGTTTTTGAAAACAGCAATGTGTATATGCTTAAAAACTGCCGGGAGCATGGCTTTGAAAAAGTGCTGATTGCTACAGATATTGAGTATTATAAAAACCTGCGCAATTACAACAAACCATCCGAAACACCTTTGCATTTTAATACCAAAACTCATTATGGCTGCCCTTACGATTGCGGCCTGTGCCAGGATCATGAGCAGCATAGCTGCCTTACCGTTATTGAAATTACAGACCGCTGTAATTTGCAGTGCCCTACCTGCTATGCCATGAGCAGCCCGCATTACGGGCGGCACAGAACAGTGGAAGAAGTAGAAAAAATGCTGGACATTATTATAGCCAACGAAGGCACACCCGATGTGGTGCAGATAAGCGGGGGTGAACCTACCGTGCATCCGGATTTTTTTGCCATTATGGATATTGCAAAGAAAAAACCGATTAAACATTTAATGCTTAATACCAATGGCATCCGCATTGCAAAAGATATGGAGTTTGCAAAACAGTTAGCTACTTATGCACCGGATTTTGAAATTTATTTACAGTTTGATTCTTTTAAATCATCTGCGCTGCAACAGTTGAGAGGAAAAGATTTAGCGGAAGTGCGCATGAAAGCTTTGGAACATTTAAATGCACTTAATTTATCTACCACGCTGGTTGTTACTTTACAGCAGGGAGTAAATGATGATGAGATTGGAAAAATAATTGATTTTGCGCTGCAGCAAAAATGTGTTCGTGGTGTTACTTTTCAGCCCACACAGGTGGCAGGCCGTACCGAAAATTTTGACCCTGCAACAGACCGTATAACGCTTACCGATGTACGCCAAAAAATACTGGAGCAAACCAATGTATTTAAACCAAACGATCTTATACCCGTGCCCTGCAATCCCGATGCACTGGTAATGGGTTATGCCTTAAAACTGGCCGGGCAAACTTTTCCATTAACAAGGTATATAGACCCTGCACACCTGCTGGATAACAGCCGCAATACTATTATTTACGAGCAGGATGATGCTCTAAAAGAAAAGATGATAGAAATTTTCAGTACGGGTATTTCTGTAGACAGGGTGGAGGAAAATATGAAACAACTTTTATGCTGCCTGCCGCAAATAGAAGCACCGGGTTTGGGATATGAAAATTTATTCCGTATTATTATTATGCGGTTTATAGATGCCTACGATTTTGATGTAAGAGCCATAAAGAAAAGCTGTGTGCATATTGTACATAAAGACGGGCGCATTATACCTTTTGAAACCATGAACTTATTTTACCGGGATGATAAAGAAGAATATTTAAAAAAACTGCAGCAGGAAAGAACTACTTTACCCGTTTAAGAAAAATATTATGGGTATTTTATTGGCATTAGTTTTAGCTCCTTTAGTTTTAATAATTATTGGCATTGCAAAATTATTCAGCAGTAACGAACATGTAAAAAAAATGGGTAGCAAACTCATATTGTATGCTATCCTCTTACTTGGAACAGAAATATTAATAGGTTATTCTCTTTGCAGTAATATTCATATTGGGGGAGGCCATTAAATTAAAAAATACAAATGAACCAGTTTAAAAACACACTCATCATCTGCTTTTCTATTTATGGTATTATTGCCCTGGGCCTTTTAATATTTGGTGATCATGAAAAAATTTCCATGATCGGTTTATCGGGCTTGGTACTTTCGTTACTGTATCTTATCATTGGTATTTTTGCCTGCATACCACAAAATGGCAGGCAAATAGGTAAGGCAATGCTGTTATCTGCAGGTATTGTACTTTTAATAGGTTTTAGTGTATGTGGTTTATTTCCGGTTAAAATAAATGTGCAGTAAATTTTGTTCGCACATATAAAAAATCACTTTAAGAATGTAATTCGTACTTCATCATATTCAATATCAAATCAGGATCTGGGCAATTGCTTAAATATTTTTCACTTTCTGCCACAGTGCATACGCCGGGGTAATCACCCTCTTTTAGATTCATATCCTCTATTATTTGAAAATGCAGATGCGGAGGCCAGTCGCCATTTTCCTGCGGCTCTCCAAAATGCCCTATTACTTCTCCCCTGTTTATATATTTTCCCTGCTGCAGTTGTGCAATATCGCTCTTGCTCACATGGCCATATAAAGTATGAAAGGCAATAGTATCTAACTGGTGCTGTAAAAT
>JAYVGA010000389.1:0-9957 GCA_043772635.1 Chitinophagaceae bacterium | reverse complement strand
TTTTTACATAAAAAAAAGAGCAGATATAGTGCTTAAAAGAAGTAAAGATAATTTTAGCAGCAGAGATATGCAAAGCCTGAAAGAAATACTTTACGGCATTACATCGCCTAAAAAATAACCACTTATCATTTTATTAATTTTTGCTTTCGCAGTTATTGTATTTTTAAAAAAATATTTTTATGAAGAAATTGTTTTTATTTTCTCTATTGTTTTTTTGTTTTGCAATTGCTTTTACACAAACGGGTGACCCATCAAAGTATGCGTCAGTAATTAGTGTAGAAAATCTTAAAAAACATTTAACCATTATTGCCGGCGATGAATTTGAAGGCAGGGAAACCGGTACTGAAGGCCAGCGTAAAGCCGCAGCTTATATAGAAGAGCAATTTAAAAAGATAGGATTAAAACAGGCCGAAGCATTAAATGGTTACCAGCAATTTTATCCTTTGTACCAGGATAGTTTGGTAAACGCCGATTTAAAAATTGATAAAACAACTGCTGTTTTTGGTACAGATTTTATTAGCCCGATGAATACTAATGAAACCGGAAAGTTTAAAGGAAAGAAAATAATTTTTGCAGGTTATGGTATTGATAATGAAAAATACAGTGATTACACAGGGCTTGATGTAAAAGGAAAAATTGTAGTGTTCTTTTTGGGTGAACCAAAAAATGCAGCAGGCAATTATATAATTAGCGGCACCAAACGCAGCGGCGAATGGACTTTTCCCGGCATCAGTAAAAAATTAGCAGCAGCTGCAGCAAAAGGTGCAGCCGGTACGTTGGTAATAAATCCTAATCAGGATGTATTTAATCAGCGTACAGTTGATGCCGGTAAAAAAACCGGTGTGTATTATCCAAGAAGTGTGGAGGGCAAAATGGTGAATTACGCTTTGCTTTCTCATGCCTTTGCAAAAAATATTATCGGTAATAATTTTGATACCATTTTAAAACTTACTAAAGCCGCTCAGGTAATAGACAGGCAATGGGCAATGGAAAAAAAAGCAAAAATAACTTTTGCTTTTAATAAATACCGCAACACCATAAATGCAAGTAATGTCGTGGGTATAGTAGAAGGCACCGATAAAAAAGATGAGTATGTATTTTTAACTGCTCATTACGATCATTTGGGTAAACGTGATGGAAAAATTTATTATGGCGCCGATGATGATGGCAGCGGAACCTGCGGTGTAATTGCAATGGCCGAAGCTTTTGCAAAAGCTGCAGCTGAAGGCAACAGGCCAAGAAGAACAATGGTTTTCATGACTGTTAGTGGCGAAGAAAAAGGCCTTTGGGGAAGTGAGTATTACAGTGATCATCCATTTTTTCCTTTAGTTAAAACAACAGTGGATTTAAACATTGACATGGTGGGCCGTATTGATACTGAAAGAAAAACAGGCGATACCATGAATTATGTTTATGTAATTGGCCACGATAAATTAAGCAGCGATTTGCCTGTTATAAATGAAGGTGCCAATAATAAATATACCAACCTGGTTTTAGATTACAAGTTTGATGATCCCAATGACCAGAACAGAATCTATTTCCGCAGCGATCATTATAATTTTGCCCGTAAAGGTGTACCCATTTTATTTTTTTACGATGGCATGTTAAAAGCAGATTATCATAAACCAACCGATACAGTTGATAAAATTACCTGGGATTTGTATGAGAAAAGAGTGCGTATGGTTTTTTATACCGCCTGGGAAATGGCCAACCGGGATGCTATGTTAAAAAGAGATACTCCCCTAAATATGGGAACAAGATAAAAACTAAACCGCCGGCATTAAAAACCGGCGGTTTTTTCTGGGTGAGTCACCCCAAAAGGGTGACTCACCCAGAAAAATTTTATCCACCTCCACTTTTTATTACTGCCGGATATGTTTCTTATATTTAGTTGCAAAATAAATGCAGATGGACAGTAAAAAAGAGGCAGCCGAAGATTCAATTGTTGATTTTATTGAGGATGATGAATACTATCAAATAAAAAAAGATAAACAGCAACTTGAAAATGCTACGTGGGGTATTTATATTTTTGCAGTGGTGTCTTTACTTTTCTATGTAATTTTTTTATTAGTAAACCATGCTGATTTTAACTGGTTATTTTTTGCCATTAACGTTATTTTACTATCAATTTATTTTTGTTTGGCAGCGTATAGCAGCCATAAACCTTACACTGCTTTTATTGCTACAATATTTTTTTTAGTTGCTGTATTTTTATTGGACGTTGTTTTTATTGCTCAACTTAATATACGGGGAACGGTTATAAAAATTATTTTAGCAGTATATATTTCTATGCGGTTGCTGGCTGCAAAAAGGGTGCAGGTTTATGAGAATAAAAGTAAAAGTAATATTAAATAGGCGTAGCCCTATTTCCCAAACATCTTTTGCATACTTGCAAAAAGCCTGTCCACATTAAAATAAATGGCTTCAATATTAGCATCATTCTTTTCTAATTTCATTTTATCCATCGAGCCAAATTTGTTGTTTATTAAAGTTTGGCCTCCGCCAAATTTATAGCCTAATAGAGAAATCATATCATACTCCTGATCTACACTAATAACATACATAGCTGTAGAGTCTGTAAGCCCATTACCTGTTGCCATTATTGCCTTAGCAACACCAAGTAATTTTTTATAGTACAGGTCTGCCTGCTCTTTATCACCTTTTTTATCCAGTGCATTGGTAAGGGTATTCAAATCTCTAAGGTTAAAGGGAAACTCTAATAAAACTTTCTTCTCCAGTTCAATTATTTTTTCTGTATTTTTTTCGCTCATTTGTTTTCTCAACTCATCGTTTAGAGCAGATTTACCATAAGGCGAATAACCATCTTTAAAACTAAAACCATAATACAGATAATGATATTCTTCTATTGTTAAGGCAGTATCGTTATTACTATACCTCTCCATTAATTTAGCATAAAAAAATGGAGAGTTTTTATCTTTAATTGATTTTTCAATCTCCTTAAAATTTGGTTTGTTGCTGCTTGTTAATCCTGTTTGGGCAAAACATGTGAGCGCAAATACAGCTACCAGTACATTCAGAAATATTTTTTTAAGCATAATTGTTTTTTATTTAGAAGAAGCATTTACCTTTCAATTTACATAAAATAAATGCTACTTTTAAAATACCTGTATATTTTAATTTACTTTATACTTTGGTAGTATAAAACAGCGTTTTCATTTAAAACCACTAATATGGAATCAAATCAGGATAAACCGGAAGAGCAAATTCAGCAAGATCAAATTGCAGAATACCATGCCGATATACGCCAGATAGAACTGGAAGGTTATGAATTGGGTGTAAAAAAAGCAAGAAACGCATTGTTTTGGACAGCGGCCCTTTTATTGATTTGGCAAGCTATAGCCATTGCAAGACAGGAAGGTGATTTTGAAACAGAAACACTTTTATATTTAGCTCCTTTTATTATTGGTTTTATAATATTAGGTGTATGGACAAAACATAAACCTTATACAGCCATTATAATTGGGCTTTGCCTTTTTATTGCTCACTGGGCATTGGTAATCGTTACTAATGTTATGTATGGCGATCAAATAAATATCCTTAAAGCTTTATTTGGAGGTATAATTGTGCGGATAATTATTTTGGTAAATCTTATTCGTCCGCTAAAAGATGCTAAACAATTGCAATTTGCAAAAGAAGGGAAAACATTATAAGCTTGCTCAGATAATTCCGGATTACGGCTATAATCTTTCATATTCAATTATCAACTCGCCTTTTTTTCCTTTGCGGTTTTCTAATTCTCCCGTTAGTATTAAATGATCGTTTTTAAAAGATACTATAAAATTACTGGCTTTAGTGGGTGTTTTTATAGTAAGCAAATTAGTGGTTTCGTCAAAAGTGAAAGTGCCCTTAGTAATGGAGTTTCGTTTTTTGTCAGTTTCAATATAAATACCAGGCATTAAAAATTCCTGCTCATTATTTTTCATTTTCTCCAGCATTATTTCAGCCATCATTTGCATTAATTCTTTGGAAGCTGCCGGATCTTTATCATCTTTAAACATTACATCAATAGTATCCGATAATATTACTTTATTACTTTTAATATCGCCTGTTATTATTTTATCCATACTAAAATAAACTGGTTTCCATTTACCTGTAATTTTTTGCTGAGCAAAAGCAAATGAATTTATTAATAACCCGGCAACTATCAATAATGTCTTCATGCTAAAATTTAAAAAAATATTCCTGTAATTTCTCCGCTTTCCTTCCCCTTCGGGGAAGGGTTGGGATGGGGCTTTACCAACCCAATATCCATGCAAAAATTAATGGCGCCACAATGGTAGCATCACTTTCCACAATAAATTTTGGTGTAGCAATATCTAATTTGCCCCAGGTAATTTTTTCATTGGGCACAGCACCACTGTAAGAGCCGTACGAAGTTGTGGAATCAGAAATTTGACAGAAGTAACTCCAGAACGGTACATCATGCCATTCTAAATCCTGGTACATCATCGGCACCACACAAATGGGGAAATCGCCTGCAATACCGCCACCAATCTGAAAAAATCCCACACCTTTTCCGCCACTATTATTCCTGTACCAATCGGCCAGCCATACCATATATTCAATACCACTTTTCATTGTGGCAGCTTTCATCTCATGTTTAATAATGTAACTGGCAAAAATATTTCCCATGGTGCTGTCTTCCCAACCGGGTACAACAATAGGAATATTTTTTTTTGCTGCCGCCAGCATCCAGCTGTTCTTTGGGTCAATTTCGTAATACTGTTCCAGCACACCACTCAACAGCATTTTATACATGTATTCATGCGGAAAATATCTTTCGCCTTTGTCATCTGCCTCTTTCCAAATTTTATGAATATGCTGTTGCAATCTTCTAAAAGCTTCTTCCTCGGGTATGCAGGTATCGGTTACACGGTTGTAATGGTTTTCTAAAAGATCCCATTCTTCTTGTGGAGATAAATCCCTGTAATTCGGCACTCTTTTATAATGGCTGTGTGCTACTAAATTCATAATATCTTCTTCTAAATTAGCACCGGTACAACTAATGATGGCCACTTTATCCTGGCGTATCATTTCTGCAAGGCTTAACCCTAACTCCGCAGTACTCATTGCGCCTGCAAGTGTAATCATCATTTTTCCACCCTCATCTAAATGGGTTACATAACCTTTGGCAGCATCCATTAAAGCAGCCGCATTAAAATGGCGGTAATGATGTTCTATAAAATTTGAAACCGGACCTTTGTTCATAATATTTGTCACCCTGAGTTTATCGAAGGGGTTGGCTGCAAATGTAATTTTTTTTACCAAGATGAAGCTTGATTTTCTGCAACAGGTAAAATTTATTTCTCAAAAAAAAATTAAAAAATGACAGTTTCTTAAAATTCATCTTTCTGTAATCTTTGTATCTTTATGTATTATTTAATTACAGCCAGCGGTAATTAAATACCCCAAAAGAAATTTATAAAGATGGAAAATAACTCCTGGTGGCATGCCGTATATACTAAACCCCGGTGGGAAAAAAAAGTAGCCGCCATGCTTGAAGCAAAAGGTATTGAATATTACTGCCCGTTAAATAAAGTGGTAAAACAATGGAGCGACAGAAGAAAAACAGTGCTGGAACCCTTGTTTAAATCTTACGTTTTTATAAAGGTTCCTGATGAAAAGAAATGGGAAGTATTAAATATCAACGGCATAATTAATTATGTAACCTGGTTAGGCAAACCTGCAAAAATTAAAGAAAATGAAATTGCCACCATTCGTAAATTTTTAAAAGAGTTTTCATCTTTTGAAGTGGTGGAAGGACCGCTGGAAATAAATTCCAGGGTAAAGGTAAAACAGGGTGCATTGATGAATTACCACGGCATTTTACTTCAAATTTCCGGTAACCGTGCCAGCGTTAAAATAGAAAGCATGGGTCTGCAGCTAACTACTCTTATTGATAAAAAAAATCTGGAGATTGCAGGTTTTGAAAGTGCATAGCCAAATTTTAATAATTAAAATAAACCTTTATTTTATTTATAGATTGTTACTTTTGTTTGCGATACCTGTAAAAAAATCATGTTCAGTTTTTTTAAGAAAAAAAAATCTTCGGTTATTGTACCAGGCAACTTACCTTTTACAACGGATATACATTCGCATATTTTACCGGGTATAGACGATGGCTCTCCGGATATTGAAACTTCCTTACAATTAATTCAGGGTTTATATAATTTAGGCATACGCAAATCTGTTGCTACGCCACATATTATTGGTGATTTGTACCGCAATACTCCGCAAACAATTGCTGCTGCTTTGGAAAAAACAAAAATTGCCTGCAGCAATGCCGGTATCAATATAGAATTATCTGCTGCTGCAGAATATATGCTGGATGATTATTTTTTAGAATTGCTGCAAAAGAAAGAACCTTTATTAACCCTTCATAAAAATATTTTACTTACTGAGATTTCTTATACCTCTACACCAGAAAATCTTCCGGAAATTACTTCTGGTATAATTGAAAAAGGGTACTTGCCCATATTAGCCCATCCTGAGCGATATCATTATTATCAGCAAAATTTTAATGAGTACTATAAGCTTAAAGAAATGGGATTTGTTTTACAAATAAACCTTTTATCCTTAACGGGCTATTATGGCAAAAGGGCTGCAAAAGCTGCAATGTTTATTTTAGAAAAAGATCTGGCAACACTTGTTGGCACCGATTTGCATCATCACAATCATTTAGCTGCATTAGGCGATGATAAAAACAGGGCAATTTTTGAAAATTATATTGGCAATAAAAAATTAAACGATTTAAATTTTTGACAGCACTGTTTTTTAAATGTATTTATCCAAAAAAGTATTATTTTGCAATTAAGCCATTATTTTACATTTTAGCGGTACAAAAATATTTTTACGTAGATTGTTTATTGTTTTAATTTACTATGGGTTTAGAAAAATAATTTATCATTCTGCTTTAACCCGCTGATAATAAAAAAAATAAAATAAAAAATTATACTATTAACCCTTTACCACCATTTCGTTAACTGCAACCCAAATAACATTGAATATTTAAGGATTTACAAATCAAATCCCTCATCAAAAAGAATTGTACAATGCTTTTTAACAGTCTTGTTTTTTTAGAATTATTGCTTATTACATTCATAGTTTATTATCAAAAATTGCTTTTGAAATACCAGGTGCTGGTTTTAATTACAGCAAGTTTAATTTTTTATGCTTATAATAACCCGGCATTATTGATATTGCTCCTTTTTTCGGCGGGCATTAATGTAATATCCAGTTATTATGTAGCTTATGGAAATATTTCCAATAGAAAATTAATTGCCGCAATCGGGGTTATTTTTAATTTATTAGTACTGGCATTTTTTAAATACAGTCCGCTTATTGCTAAAAGTTTATTTAGTGCAAATAATTCTGTTGGGGAATTTTTACTCACTATCCCGCTTCCCATTGGCATTTCTTTTTATACTTTTGAAGGCATTAGTTTATTGGTAGATGTATTTAAGGAAAAAAAAGACGATACAAAATCCCTGGCAAATATTTCATTTAAAGAACATTCGCAACGAACTTTATTTTTTATTTCCTTCTTCCCCCATTTAGTTTCCGGCCCAATCCTTAAGGCGCATGATTTTTTACCACAGATTAAAACTAAATTTTTTAAAGATATTGACTGGGAAAAATGTTTTAAACAATTGGTGCTGGGATATTTTTTAAAAATGGTGGTGGCCGATAATTTAAAAGACTTTACATTTTGGATTGCTTTTCCTTACTTTCAAGGCCATACAGCAATAACTTTAATTACAATGCTTTTTGGTTATTCCTGCCAGATTTTTGCAGATTTTGCAGGTTACTCCCTAATAGCAATTGGCCTTGCCCAGCTTTTTGGCTATAATTTAATAAACAACTTTAATTTCCCCTACATATCTTCCTCTGTACAGGAATTTTGGAAACGATGGCATATTTCTTTATCATCTTTTTTAATGGAGTATTTATATTTTCCGTTAGGGGGTAACAGAAAAGGTAAGGCCAGAACTTATCTTAATTTAATGATTACAATGTTTCTTGGGGGCTTATGGCATGGTGCCGCCTGGAGTTATGCTGTTTGGGGGCTTGTGCATGGAGCAGCTTTAGCTATTGAAAGATTGTTTAAAGATAAAATTAAAATGAAGCCCGGTAAATTTTTGATTTTTTTAAAGCGGGTTTTGGTATTTTGCCTCGTTACTTTTGCATGGTTATTTTTTAAGCTCCCCGATTTTAGCCAGGTGGTAGAGTATTTAAAAACCATTGCAGCTAATTTTTCTTTTTCATTTAATTCAAAACTATGTTATAATATTTTATTGTACTCCTCCCCTGTTTTTTTATACCACTTGTTTTATTTACTTAAACAGGATAAAAATTTTAATTTATTTTTTGAAAGAAACAGTTATATCCTTTATGCTGTTATGTTATTTTTAATTGTAACCAACAGCGGTTCATCCGGTTCTTTTATTTACTTTCAATTTTAATGGTATGGTAAAAAAAACATTATTTGTATTTATATTGCTTTTTGCAGGGTATACTTTTACACTTATGCTTATGCCGGGTAGCAGTGTATCCCAGCATCAATGGCAGGAAAATGTTGTAAAAGGCGAAAAATATATTTATAACCAAAGTGATACCATTAGCAATGTAATTACAGGGTCTTCTCTTGCATGCCGTATCATTACAGATGAATTGCCCGGCTTTTATAATCTTGCTTTTGCAGGCCAGTCTGTTTTTGACGGACTTGAGATAATTAATAAAACTGAAAAAGCCCCAAAAAATGTTTTTATTGAAATTAATAAAGTTTTTATTACCCCTTCAGCGGATTTTACAGCTTCCTTATTTTCGCCACTATCATTTAATTCAAAAAAATACTGTATTTCATTAAGAAGCGATAAACAGCCTCTTGCTTTTATATTTCCTGCAATTCAAAATATTTTTAAAAATAAAAAACAGGTAAAAAAATCCGAATCAGATCCATCCACTTCAAATAGTGTACAAAAAGGTATTTTTAATAAAATGCTTACTATGCAAATCAATGAATATTCCCAAATACCAGATACCAATTTAGTAAACAAGCAATTTTTGTTGCTGGCAACTTATGCAAAAGAATTAAAAAATAAAGGTATTAATATTGTTTTTTTTGAAATGCCGTTAAACCCCGGCTTGATTGAATTGCCTTTAGCAAAATTTATCAGGGCCAATTTTTACAAATATTTTCCGGAAAGTCAATATAATTATATTAACATACCTGACTGTTCTGATTATGTAACTACCGATGGGCTTCATTTAACTGATTTGGAGTCTGGCAGGTACACAGCTTATTTTAAAGATGGAATAAAAAAATATACCCCTTAATACAGCAATTTTTATACCCGGTTTATCAAATGACCCTGATAATTTAATTATGCTTTTAAAAATACATTACTATTGTATCATTCTATAAAAGGAAATTTTTGCAATGAAATTATTTTTTACTCCATTCTTTCTTTTATTTTTTTACAATATTTTTGCCATTACATTTTATATCAGTCCAAATGGAAGTGATGTAAATGGCAACGGCAGTATAAACAATCCCTGGAAATCGCTGTATAATGCAACTGCAAATGTTACCAAAGCGGGAGATATAATACATGTTAACCCTGGTACTTA
Organism: Chitinophagaceae bacterium; assembly: GCA_043772635.1. GTDB lineage: Bacteria > Bacteroidota > Bacteroidia > Chitinophagales > Chitinophagaceae > Ferruginibacter. The sequence goes on along the minus strand of JAYVGA010000389.1, from coordinate 306 downwards.
TACAGAGTTTGAACAATGCATTTTAGCCGTGGGTGTAAGCATTGAAGGGGAAGGTATAAACTCTGTAATAAAAAGCAGCTTAACCACAGACTGGAAAGCAATGATTGCTGCCCAATCACCCGAGGGCACAAATGGTAACCAGCATATTTCCAATTTAAAATTAGACGGACAAAATCTTACTACTTTTTGGGCAATAATTATTAATGGCAGAAGTAATGTAAGTATTTACGATTGTGTTATTGTAGATTTTAAAGACAGAGGAGTTATTTTTGATGGGAGAAATGACAACATACCTGCACCACCAGA
>JAYVGA010000388.1:0-10074 GCA_043772635.1 Chitinophagaceae bacterium | reverse complement strand
AAGAAACCGATATAAAAAAAGGGTACGATATGGGTGCATCTTTATACGTAACAAAACCTTTTAGCACAAGAGTACTGGTAAAACAAATAAAAGAATTATTAAGCGCTTGAATATAAAAGATAATTTTTCTGCCATTGCGGCCGGTTATGCTGCGTGGCGCCCGGAATATCCGGACGAACTTTTTACTTATTTAGCTTCTTTTTCTGCAGCGCACAATAAGGCGCTTGATTGTGGAACCGGCAACGGGCAGGCGGCAAAACTTCTATCTACATATTACAAAGATGTTTACGCCACTGATATTAGTGCAGCGCAACTAAAACATGCTGTGCGGATGCCCAATATTCATTACAGTATTTCCGCTGCGGAAAAAACTATTTTTCCTGGTAATTATTTTGATATTGTTTGTGCTGCACAGGCAGCACACTGGTTTGATCTTTCCGCTTTTTACAAAGAAGTAGAACGTATTTTAAAACCAGGTGGATTGTTAGCTTTAATTGGCTATGGACTAATAGAAATTGATGAGCACATTAACATATTAATTAAAACTTTGTATAAAGATATTTTAGGAAATTACTGGGATAAAGAAAGAAAGTTTATTGATGATCATTACGGGTCATTGCCTTTTCCATATATTGAAACAGCTGTACCAAAATTCGAGATAAAATGTAACTGGAATTTGTTACAACTGCTGGGTTATTTAAGTACATGGAGTGCACTTGGTCATTATAAAAAAATTAATAACAAAGATCCTTTGCAGGAACTGCTTGCAGCTTTGCAAAATGCGTGGGGAGAAGAAAATATCCTAAAACAGGTGAGCTTTCCTGTTATAACAAAAATTGCTGTGCTTAAATAAATAGCTATTTTTATCAGGCACTTTTAAATAAAAATGAAATACACACTTTTTTAAAAATTATGCGGCGCACTTTATTATACATTTTTGTTATAGTTTTTGTATGGGTATTTCTTGCCCAATGTATTATTATGAGAGGCCGCTGGAGTGATAAAAAAGCATACCGTGTTTTTAAATCTAAAAATGTTCCGCTGGCAATATTTGATACCGTAATTAATGAACACCAAATTCATTATGCGGTAAGCGGCCCGGATAGTTTACCCACTCTCGTTTTTATACATGGCTCTCCGGGCAGCTGGACGCACTACATAAAATTTATGTGGGATGATGACCTCCGGAAAAAATTTCGCTTTATAAGTATAGACAGGCCAGGCTTTGGCTACAGCGAATTTGGCAGGCCCATGCATTTAAAAGAGCAGAGCGAAATATTATTAAGGATAATTGCTGCAAACCAAAATAGCCAGCCCATTTACCTGGCGGGCCATTCTATTGGCGGGCCCGTGGTGGCACAAATGGCGGCAATGAGCCCCGGCAGCTTTAAAAAAATAATTATTATGTCGGGCTCTGTTTCTCCCTATTTAGAAAAAAAAGAACAGTGGCGCCACCTGATGAATAATGGGGTGATGCGCAAATTTTTGCCGGGCTCTTTTGCACCAAGCAATATAGAAATATTGTGGTTTAAAAAAGATTTATACCAGCTGGAAAAAGAACTGCAATACATAAATACCGATGTAGTTTTTGTTCATGGCGACAAAGATACCTGGGTACCCATAGAAAATGTTTCCTTTGCAAAAAAGATGATGGTTAATGCTGCATCTGTTACGGTAGATACACTGTTTGGAGCCGATCACCAGATACCCTGGAAAAATATAGAGGAAGTAAAAAAGATTTTGCTGAATTTATATTGAAGCTGATTTAAAAGCAATCATAAATATGTTGCTTTACAATTTTAAAGCCGTCTTTAACAGATACTCCTTTTTCAAACTCCTGCATAAACTTGCTTTTTTTAACTACTCCCATTTGTTCTAATACAGGCATTATAGTTTCCCTATGTTTTTTAACATTGATGGTTACAAAGGTTATTTCGCCTTTGGCATTTTTTTCTGTTACTACTCCGGCAATAGGTGGCACAATTTAATTATTTAATTAAAAAACCATAACTGAAAAATAGTACTTTTTGCTTACATACTTTTACAGGTTGCATTATAAATTGACTGTTGCCGGTGGATACATCTCTTACAGCAATCCTATTCTGTACTATGTTCTTATATTCTTCCTTAGATTGATGTAAGAATTTTATTCTTTAATAATCCATTTTTTATTGAAAGAAGCCAATAAATTTTACGTAGTTTTTATTATGGTTATTGGTAATGTTTTTAATGAAATAAGTATCATCTTTAATATCGAAAATAAAATACCAGGATGTTTTAGTATTGTGTTTGTAGCAGCAATAATAAGCACCATATTTTTTATTAACAATAGTTTTGTGCGGTAGTGTTGGTATGGTTAAAATAAAATCGTAGAGATTGTTTACGTAATCCCGGGCACTTTTTTTGTAACTAAAATATTCTTCGTTATAAAGAGTTTCAATTAATTCATCAAGTGTTGTTCTTACTTTAGAACTTATTACTATTTTTTCCATAGCTCATCCACATGTTTTAAAGATAGTTTACGGGCTTCTTCTACAGTAAGCCATTCTTCTTTTTCCACCTCCTTTGTTAACTTGCTTTTTTCCACCACTCCCATTTGCTCTAATACAGGCATTATGGTTTCCCTGTGTTTTTTTACATTGATGGTTACAAAGGTTATTTCTCCTTTGGCATTTTTTTCTGTTACTACTCCTGCAATACGTGGCATAATTTAATTATTTAATGTAAAAACCTTTAATGCAAATTAATACTTTTTGCTTACACGCTTTTATCGGAATGCTTTTCAAATTGCCGCAGAGGGTTGTCAGCTTTTTAAACAATATTTTCTTCATTAGTGACAATTAGTGTAATTAGTGGTAACCCAAAAAATATCTGATAGGTGGTAACAGAGGTACCCTTCTTTTTTAATACTTTCGGTTTCTAATAATAACTACACATATGATAAAAAATTACCAAAAGGCAGGCCTGGCCCTGGTACTGATGCTTACTGCATCATGCCTAACCCTTACAGAGGCGCAAACTAGTATAAAAAAATATATAGATCCTGCCAATATGGATCTGGGCAAAAAACCCGGCGATGATTTTTATATGTATGCCGGTGGTACCTGGATAAGAGATAATCCTGTTCCGGCTAAAGAAACCCGCTGGGGAAGTTTTAACCAGTTAAGGGATTTTAATATTAATGCCGTAAAAGATGTATTGGAAACCGCTGTGAAATATAAAAATGCTGCAGCAGGATCGGTTAGTAAAAGAGTAGCCGATTTTTACACCGCAGGCATGGATAGCATTGCCATTGAAAAAAGAGGCTACACCCCCATAATTCCGGAGCTTGAAAAAATTGCTTCCATAAATAATGAAACAGCATTACTGCAGGCAATGGCCCGGTTAAGAGTATCGGGCGCAGGCTCTCCGTTGTATGGTTTTTTTGTGGGACAAGACAGAAAAAATGTAGAACTGATGATACCTCAGTTGAGCCAGGGCGGGACTACTCTTCCCGACAGGGATTATTACCTTAAAACAGAAGGCCGCAACCAGGAAATACAGGATGCTTACAAAAAATACATTGCTGCTTTATTTACCCTTACGGGTACGAATGAGGCAACTGCACAACAAAATGCTGCAACTATTTTTGCACTGGAAAAGCAACTAGCCGGTGCACAAATGAGCCGGGTAGAAATGAGAGACCCTTATAAAACTTACAATAAATTTAATATAAACGATTTTAGCAAAACCACGCCCGGCCTTGACTGGCGCAGCATACTTGCCGATCTTAAAGTAAAAGGAGAAGACAGCATACTGGTAAATAATCCTGGTTTTTTTAAAGAAGCAGCAGCCTTAATAAAAAGCGTTCCCCTGCAGGATTGGAAAACTTACCTGCAATGGAATGTATTAAAATCAGCTGCTCCTTACCTGAGCCATGATTTTGTAGATGCCAATTTTGCTTTTACACAGGTACAAAGCGGGCAGCGTGTACAAACACCCAGGTGGCAAAGAATGTCGTCACTTACAGATGGTTCTATTGGCGATTTGCTGGGCCAGTTGTATGTAAAAGAATATTTTAAACCGGAAGCAAAAGCAAGGATGGCAGAGCTGGTAACCAACCTGCGCAAAGCATTTGCTATCCGTATAAAAAACTTAGACTGGATGAGCCCTGCCACTAAAGAAAAAGCCTTGGCAAAACTGGCGGCCTTCCGTCCAAAAATTGGCTATCCCGATAAATGGAAAAATTATGATGGCCTGCAGATAAACAGCAATACTTATTTTGAAAATATAAAAAATGTAGGCGAGTGGAATTATAATTTTATGGTGAACCAGTTGGGCAAACCGGTAGACCGTGAGCGCTGGGGTATGACGCCTCCTACCGTAAATGCTTACTACGGTGCAACCTTAAACGAAATTGTTTTTCCGGCTGGCATACTTCAGTTTCCTTTTTTTGATGCTAAAGCAGATGATGCCGTTAACTACGGTGGTATAGGTGCAGTAATTGGCCACGAAATGAGCCATGGATTTGATGATAACGGCAGCAAATACGATGCAGATGGTACGCTTCGAAACTGGTGGACAGAAGAAGACCGCACTAAGTTTGATGCTAAAACAAAAACGCTGGCAAAACAGTTTGATGATTATACCGTACTGGATACCCTGCATGTAAATGGTAAACTAACATTGGGAGAAAACATTGGCGATCTTGGCGGATTAAATGTGGCTTATGAAGCTTTTAAAATGACACCGCAGGGTAAAAACGGTAAACCTATTGATGGCTTTACACCCGACCAGCGTTTCTTTTTAGCCTGGGCGCAGGTATGGCGTGGAAATATTTTGCCTCAATCTGCAGCACAGTTAATTATCACTGATACCCACTCTCCCGGCCCGTACAGAACTATTGGTGCACCGGTAAATATGGATGCCTGGCACAAAGCTTTTAATGTAAAAGAAGGAGATAAATTATATAAGAAACCAGCAGACAGGATTCGCATCTGGTAATAAAAAAATTAAACGCATAAAAAATGCCTGGCTTTTGGTCAGGCATTTTTTTATGGAAGAACTTACTCTGAATTTTGAGAAAGTGTTTTTAGTACTTGCAAGCATTTATTCTCTGTGGTCTCTGTTCCGCTGCGTGCCTTATTTTTTACTATATTATTATTACACTAACTAAAAAAATTACAACGTAGCATTATCCGTTACCGGTATTTGCTCTGCTGTATTGTTAAACCCAGGTTTTACCTGTGGCAGTTTAACCATGCTGGCTTTGTTTCCTTTTTTAATCTTATCAGCTTTTTTAGTTTTACCATTCTCCTTTTTTTTGCTGGACTTTTTTTGGGAATCTGCCTTTTTAGAAATAGCTTTTTCTATTACTTTGGTAATGTCTTTTGCCAGTATCTTACTGGCTTGTTTTAGCTTTTTGCTAAACTTTTTTTCTTTAACCCCGTTTTTCATTTCCGATAAGGCGCCTTCAATTTTGTTGTAAACCAATTGCCTGGTAGCTTTTTTTATAACTGCATTTTTACTCATAGTATTTATTATTATTTAACACAAAGATAATATAGGCAGCCTTTTTACAATGTTAAGTTTTTAAAAGATGTAATTAATCCTATACCTAAAAAGGGCAGGAGTTAAAAAAAATTACATGTGTTTGTTTTTTTTGAACTTTATTTAAACCATTCCCTGCGGGGAAAATTAAATTTTTAATCATGGAAACTAAAAATGGGATTAAAACTTTTTATGCCAAAAACCGAAAGGCATGGAGAAACTGGCTGGAAAAAGACCATGTAAAAGAAAGCAGTGTTTGGTTGATTATTTACCGTAAAAAAACGGCGCACCCCAGTGTGTATTATGATGAGGCTGTAGAAGAAGCGCTTTGTTTTGGCTGGATAGACAGTAAACCAAATAAAAGAGACGGTGAAAGTTATTACCAGTTTTTTTCTAAAAGAAATTCTAAAAGCAACTGGAGCAAAATAAATAAAGAAAAAGTGGCCGGGCTGTTAGAAAAAGGGCTTATTGCAGCAGCCGGCCTTGCTGCCATAGATATTGCAAAAAAAAATGGAACCTGGGAAGCTTTAAACGATGTGGACAATATGGTTATACCTGCAGACCTTAATGCTGCACTTAATAAAAACAAAACAGCATTAAAATACTGGCATAATTTTTCAAACTCATCAAAAAAAGGCATACTGCAATGGATACTGAATGCTAAAAAACCAGAAACCAGGCAAAGAAGAATTGAAGACACTGTGGCATTGGCTTTTAAAAATATAAAAGCAAATCATTTAACAAACTCACCCATTTATAACCGTAGCTGTAAATAATTGGCCTTGCATTAGCCGCATTTTAACCGTAAATTACTTGTGGCCTTTTTCCTTTCAACTTTTAGGTAAACTAATGTTGTACTGTTTGGCTCCTTAAATTTTAAAATTCTATATATATGCCACCATTAACTACAAACCCTCCTTCCACCGGTTCTAATCAGCCCAAATGGCTAACCGTACTCAGGATAGCTTTAGGCATCATTATTTTATTAAAAGGTATTTCTTTTTTTAAAGACAGTGCCGGCCTGCAGGCTATGGTGCAAAACCCGGGGTTTGATATTATAAACAACAATGCAGGTGTTGTTGCATTTTTTATTACCTATTTAAATTTGCTGGGAGGATTTTTTATTGTTGTTGGTCTTTTTACCAGGTGGATATCACTGCTGCAAATTCCGATTCTTATTGGCGCTATTATTTTTGTAAACAGTGAGGCTGGTATGAATTTAAGTAACCCCGATCTTGCGCTTTCTATTTTAGTACTCATCTTACTTACGGTATTTGTAGTAAAAGGAAGCGGCCCCTTTTCGGCAGATGAATTTTTTAGAACCTATACCAATGCCGGAGAAAAAACGGGTTACACTAAAAAGTTTTTTCAATAGTATTTTATCTTTATTTTTTTCAGCGTATCATTTGTAGTGAGTAAAAGGGTGGGTCACCCCAACACAAACTTCAAAATAAAAATATTCCGCAGGGGTGGCTCACCCGCAATTAAGCATGTAAAGAATTATCAGTGTTTTATTTTGAGCAAAATCATTTTTTTTTCTCTGCTCCCTCTGCTCCTCTGCGTGCAACAATTTCCACTGCGCCCTCTGCACATCTGCGGCCATCTGCATCTTCTGCGGGCCCATTTTTATTTTGTGCTCATCATTTCTGCATCATGCTCCCTGCATATTTTAAAAATATCCGCAGCATCGCTAAAAATATAATTAAACTGATCGGTAACAGATTTTGTTTCCACCAGTTCTTTTTTGGTTGGGGTTTCCAAATCCCCTTCTGCTATTTCCATTTTTCTTTTTTCCAGTAATTCATTTACTTTTTCATTAATGATTTTTAATCCGCTGCCGTCTGGCTTTTGTATTGATGCCTGCGCATCAGAAAGGATAAGAACAGCATTTTTAAAATGGAGTTGTGTGTTTTGTATTACCGGCAATATATCGGTCGAACGGAACTTTAATAATGCGGTTTGCAGTAAATAAGAAAGTGTGGTAAGATGAGATATAAGCGTATGATTAATTACTACAAAACGATGCACATTTTTTACCCCCTGCCTGAAGCGTTTTGGCTCAGAGAGCATACGGTTAAACGCATCTGATAAATTGGCCAGTGCAATCATCACTTCCTGGCGTTCTGTTTTTATCTGCTCTCTTTGTATGGGTATATCGCTGCAAAAATACTGAGCAATGGCAGCGTAATATTTATCATTTATTTCCAGCATTTTCAGCATGTAGATTTTAATGGTATTGCGTTCCCAGGCAGGTACAAGAAACAGGCTTGCAAAAAAAGCAATGGCCGAACCGATAGCCGTATCAATAATTCTTTCTACCATCAATTCTTTTAATTCTCCGGGATACAGGTATTGAAAAAAAATAAGCAGGTAGGGCGTCATAAGCAGCACCGTCATAAAATAATTGGTGCGGATAAACATATAACTGCCTGCCATAAAAAAAACCATAATCACTAAAAGTGCCATATTGTTTTTAATAAAAAATAAAACCAATATGCCAATTAAAATACCGGCTACCGTACCAATGAGCCTGTCGGCATTTCTTTGCTTGCTTAAAGCATAAGCAGGTTTAAGAATTACCACAATGGTAAGCAAGATCCAGTATCCCCTGTCTACCTTAAAAATTACTGCAATAATATACCCCGCCAGTAATGCCAGCGCTACTCTTAAAGAATGGCGAAAAATATTGGATTTAAAATTAAGGTTATTAAAAAATAAAGATGGCCGTATATCATTGCCCGAAACAAGACTGCTGTAACCAATGCTGCTGATATCAGTTTTTTTTAATTTTACTTCATAAGTAGTGTAAAGATGCAGCCGGTTTATTTTTTCGCCCAGGTCTTCCAGGTTATTTACTATTCGGCCCAGGCTTATAAAATGTTCTACATTATCTTCATCCATATAATCCTGCCTCATTTGTTCAAATTTTTTTCTTACAAGGCCAATTAATTTTTCGGTGTTGTTTAACGGCGAAGAAGCAATACCGCTTTTTATTGCTATACTTATTTCGCTCATCTCTGCTGCAAGAGCATAAACAATACTGTAAAATTCCTGCAGGATACCGGTTTTATCAAACTGTTCATGCATAAGCTGGTATTGCTGGTAAGTGGTCATTACAGATTCGTATAGTTCTGCAACTTCCAGGTATGTTTTTACCAGTACTCTCCCTGTATGGGTACTTTCTTTTACAATGGCTCTTGTATTAAAGAGCAAATCATTAAGCATTTGATGCTGCGTTTCTATACCCACCTGTTGCTGCAGCAGCTGTACATTTATTTTTTCGTATGCCGGATCTATGGCATAGAGGTCGCCTCTTAATTTTAAATAAGCCGCTACATCAGCCACATAATCTGCCAGTACCTGCTGAATAAATTTGTAGGGGCGCAACCTGTACAAAGCAAGACTGTACAGCATATACCAAACTCCCCCCGCAAGTATATAACCGGAGTGTATCCATATATCTTTTCCTTTTAAAGGCGTTTGAAGGCTCAATACCATGATAAGCAGTGCAGCAATTCCTACAGCAGAACTGCGGTTGCCATAGATAGTAAGCATAGAGAAAAAAAAGCCTGAAACCGCTATTACTACACCCAATAAAAAATTACTGGTGCTGGCATAATAAACTATTACGGACAGGGCCGATACCAGCATGATGCAGGCCAGCATTCCATTAACCCGGTGTCTTACTGCCCCCGGTGTATCTGCCGCACTTACGCAAAGTGCACCCAACGACATTACAATACCTACAGGCAGCAAATGAAAATAATACATTATAAACGACGGAAATAAAATACCTCCTGTTATTCTAAGCCCCTCGCTAGCATACCTGCCATTAATAAAATTTATATATTTTTTGCTGTAGTTCATTAATGCGGAAGTTACAAATAAGATGCCGCCCTTATTGCAAAAAAAAGCCCTGCAAAAATACAGGGCTTTAAAAGGAAGGATACGTATTTATAATTTTGTTACTTCTAACTTTTCTTCTACAATAAAGCGAAGGTTAAATGTTTCATTAAATCTGAAATTTTTGCCTACAGCTTCAAAATTTAGTTTGCTCATTTCATTTCTCTCTATCCTGTAAGTTTTTTTATAGGAAGAAGCAGAAATTTTTGTTTCAAAAATAAACTCGCCAGCTTCATTTGTAATCTTAAGCATACAGCCTTTTTCTGGCAGGCCGGAAAGGCTTACATCAAAAACAAGCATGTTTCCGTCAGATTTTACAAACTCTACGTTACTACTGTTGCTATTATCGTTATTTACTATAGATTGCACACTAGATTGCGTAAAACATACTGTAGAAATACATAGCAACGGTACGATAACGGCTTTTTTAAAAAATTGATTCATTGATTTCATAATTCGGAATTTAAGCGATGACTTATTTTTTTTGTCGCCGCAAAGATGATATACCTGTGTTAATCTAACATGAATAACAGGTTAAGCTGTTGTAAGCAAATTGTTGTGAAAATAAAACATGCAGCATGGGTTGCAATTGGTTGTAAAAACAATGATATATAAAAGCTACGCAACAGAAGGGCTTAAAAA
>JAYVGA010000387.1:0-11830 GCA_043772635.1 Chitinophagaceae bacterium | reverse complement strand
TGCAAAAGTAAACATACCTACACCCGGGTATAAAATAACTACAGGGTTTGCATCACGTATGGCAGGAGAGTCTGGATGTTTGTATTTGTTATAATAATCTGCATACATTTTCCGGTATGCTTCAAATGCGGGTGTTAGTTTTTCTTTTATTTTATTTACGTCACTTAAATCTTCATCAGCAGTTAACTCCAATACCAGAGGAGAAATTTTTGTTCTTAAAAAATGATCGGGGCATGATGTACCCAGTGGAGCAAGTCTGCTTAGATCATTTGAGTTAATAAATTCCAATACTCTGTCATCATCTGTAAAATGACCAATGGCCCCCCTGCCCCCCGAAGGCGAGTTGTTGCCCCCAACCCCCGTCCGATCCGGCACGGGCGGGCCTAAAGGGGAGTTAGAACCACTTCTGCTGCACAGCCCCCGTAATACAGGAGCTAATGCTGCTGCTTGTTTTAATCGTTGTTCTTTAGGTAATGAAGTGATTTTTTGCCCTCCAAAAGTTTTTCTTTTTTGTTCCCCTTTAGGGGTTGGGGGCTCTAAATATTCTGCACAGCGTTCTATTACCTGCAATGTATTTACATAACTTTCATAAGCGGTATCGCCCCAGGTAAATAAACCATGAGAGCCGAGCATGATGCCACGGATCCCGGGGTTTTCATCCAGGCACTGCTTTAGCATTGAGCCCAGTTCAAAGCCCGGCTTCTGCCATTTTACCCAGCCTATTGTTCCGCCAAAAAGTTCTTTGGTAATTTGCTCTCCATCTTTTGCAGCAGCAATGGCAATGGCTGCATCGGGGTGTAAGTGGTCAATATGTTTGAATGGAAGAAAAGCGTGCAGTGGCGTATCTATTGATGGAGCTTTTGAATCCAGATCAAAAATACAGTGATTAAAAAGTTGTACCATTTCATCTTCAAATTCAATACCACGGTAAATGTTTTTTAAACTGCGTAAACGATCTACATATAATGCTGCCAGTCCACTACGTTTCATTGTTCCTAAATCTCCACCACTTCCTTTTACCCACATTACTTCTGTTTCATTTCCTGTAAGCGGATCTTTTGCCATTGCTTTGCAGGAAGTATTGCCACCACCATAATTAGTCATTCTTAAATCGGCTCCTAATAAATTGGAACGATACACTAATAATGCCACTTCATCACCGGCCAGCTCTGCAGCCTTGCTTTCATCCCAGAGATAACTAACATGTTTAAAACCCCCATCTCCTAAAGGGGAGCTATCAATCTTTACTTCTGTTTTCATACTTATTTAATAAATATTTTTTTATTATAATTTTTATTTTACTCACCATTCACCATTCACCATTCACAACTCACTTTAAAGAATTGCCATAGCCCACCAGCAATACAGAAAGAATAATGGTGATAATTCCGGTAACGATAGTGGCGGATGTTTTTTTATTTACCCCTTTCCATTCTTTTAAAACCATGCCCCACATATTGGCTACTAAAATGATAAAGGCCATGTGCAGTATCCATGAGCTTGGGCCATTGCCCAATTTACTTTCGCCCATACCATAAAAAAAGAATTGAAGAAACCAGGTAGTTCCGGCCAGGGCAGAAAAAATATAGTTTTTAAAAAGTGGTGTTTGTTTATTGGTATAATCACCAAATGTTTTGTTACGGGCATTGAGTATCATGCACCAGATAAAATTGGTGGTTAATCCTCCCCACAATACCACCACATAGGTTACATTATTCTGGTATAAAAAATTGCCCTCTCCGGGATGAGCTGCTTTCCATATATTATTGGCCAGGTCGGCCATGGGTTTACCAGCTTCCAAGCCAAAATTAAAACAGGCGCTTAATACACCGGATACAATTGATACAAACATTCCGAGGGCAAATTTATACTCCGTTTTTACCTGTACAGCAGCATGCGCATCAGTTGCAACAGCACTCAATTGTTTTTCTTTCATTACACCAGCCTTGCCACAAATAATAATACCCAACACACACAATGCAAGGCCGGCCATAACAGTTAAACCCCAGGTGGAACCTACCAGCATGGCAAATGTATCTTTACCTTCTTTAGGGAAAAAATTATAATAAACAGAAGGTATTAATGCGCCAAACACCATGCATAAACCCAATATAATACTGCTGCCCAATGAAACGCCGAGGTAACGAACACCCAAACCATAAGTTAAACCACCTATACCCCAAAGCACTCCAAACAGGTAAGTAATACCCAATGTGGAAGCACCTGCATTTTTTATTATTTCTGCAAAGCCGGGAATGGTGAGCCATGCAGCCAGGGGCGGAACAATAAACCAGGAAAAAATACCACCCACAATCCAGAAACTTTCCCAATGCCAGCCCCTCACTTTTTTATAGGGCATGTAAAAACTGCCAGAGGCAAAGCCCCCGATAAAGTGAAAAATAATTCCTGAAATAACCTGCATCTTTTAATATTTAAATCTTTGGCAAAAACAATTAAAATTAAAAATACCCCGCAAGGTATTAGTAACTGTAAGGCACTGTCTTGTTTTTATTTGGACTAAAGTTGCAATGGGGCTGTCATCCCTTTTATCCCGATTTTTTCGAGGACTAAGGAGGTACCTGCCCCGAGATGCTGCAGCGGCCTCCCATAAAACATTTCTATTTGTAAGAAGCTGTCTAAAAATAAAATTTTCTTTCACCATATAAGCCGTTCGTGGAACACGAACGGCGGCGATCCGCCGTGGCCGGTGTCCCCACCGTCCACTTTTGGTCAAATAAGAAATTCATACAATCATTTTTAGACAGCTTCTAAGGCAGCCATGTTTATTTTTTTGAAGTAAGTTGTAAATACTCATAATAGATTTAATATTTTTATGCGGAGGCTATTTGATTGTCGCTCTATCTTTTCATCGTTACCTGTAGCTGCTCCCGGCAGATCCATCGCTGGCGCTTCTGGATGACAGCTTAGCTTCATCAACTGTACAAACCCGGGCTACTGCTGCAATGCAGCTGTTATCCCGTTTATCCCGATTTTTTCGGGGACAAAGGAGGAACCTGCATGATAATATTAAAGCAGTTAAAAGAACTACTCCTGTTTTAATTTATTAAGCTGGCCATTATAATATTTTACTGTTTCCATAACCGATGGCAGGTTGCTGGGCAAATCTTCCGCATCACGTTCAATATAAATATATCCATTAAAATTCTGCTTCTTTAATTCTTCAAAAATGGCTGTAAAGTTTACTACACCGGTTCCAACAGGCACATCTTTTAAAGCAGGATTGTTATAGGCAGCAATATCTTTTAAATGCACACCAATGATGTGACCACTTAATTTTTTTACTGCATCCAGCGGATCAATTCCGCTCTTGGGCCAGTGACCAAGATCGGCACATACTCCAAAATTTGGATGCCCTTTTAATGCCATCAAAGTTGTATCAGGATTCCAGTAATGACTAACGCCTTTCCAATGTTCGTGGATAGCAACCTTTACACCATAAGTGCCGGCAAGACTATCTATGCTGTCCCACATACTTAATGGTGGTTCTGTGGTTACATATTTTACACCAAATTGTTTTGCAATTTCAAACTGTTTTACCCATGAACTTAAAGTAGAATCACCAACTATATAGATAGATTCCACAAGCAGACCTTTCTTTTCAATCAGGGATTTTAGTTTGCTGATTCCTGCTGCAGACAATTGCAGTATTAATGAATCCTTTAATTCAGGACCGGCCTTATGAAAGGTGTTGGGCTCAATATATTTTATACCGGCACTATCAACCTTGTCCAAAGATTCCGGAAAATTAAATGTATGAAATGTCCATAAGGCAACACCGAATTTCCAGTCTTTGGATGGATCAACGGAAGTTGGTGCTGTGGAATTTTCACTGTTATTGTTGTTTGCAGGCTGGCTGTTATTACATGCAGCAAATAAAAGGCTGAGTAACAGTAGCGGTAAAATTGTTTTTTGCATATGTGTATTTTAAAAGTAAATCTAAAAATAAAAAGTCAATAACCGTTCTGTAGCCAGCTGAAGATATTTGTCATGGCGGTTATTTTTTGTAACCGTTAGAAGTTTTTTTAAACAGGGATTTCCTGGTTTGATGAGCAAATTATTTTTAATAAATTAATTAACTGTCCTGTTCTATCTGTAAGCCTCCTTCACCTTCTTGTTTTAGGTTTAAAAATAAGATATCTATATTTACAAGAGGCTTAATAAAATGTATGGACACACAAAATATTTACCGGATAATTAAAATAGATGACCAATCCATTACCCCAAAATATATACAGCTAACCAATGCTGTATTGCAGGCAATAGAACAGGGCAGGCTTGAAAAAAACTACCTGCTCCCTTCAATTAATGATTTAAGTTACGAACTGGAAATATCCCGGGATACGGCCGAAAAGGCATACCGGCATTTAAAACAACTGGGCATTATTGGCTCTGTTCCCGGCAAAGGATATTTTGTTTCCAAAACAGATTTTAAACAACCGGTAAAAGTGTTCCTGGTTTTTAATAAGCTTAGCGCACACAAAAAAATTATTTACGACTCTTTTGCAGCTACACTTGGAGAACTGGCTGCTATTGATTTTTATATATACAATAATGATTTTGCTCTTTTTAAAAAACTGCTTCAAAGTAAGAAAGACGATTACACACATTATATTATTATCCCGCACTTCCTGGAGGGAGGGGAAAATGCAGCAGCGGTAATTAATGAAAAAGTAAACGGCAAATTAATATTGCTTGATAAATTGATACCAGGCATTACAAAAGAATATGCGGCGGTATATGAAAATTTTGAAAAAGATATTTTTAATGCATTAAAAGAAGCATTGCCTCAATTAGAAAAATACCAGACATTAAAACTGGTGTTCCCAGCCTATACTTATTTCCCTGATGAAATTTTAAAAGGTTTCCGGGCATTTTGCCAGGAATATGCTTTTAATTATAAAGTAGTAAATAAAATTGCTGATGAACCTATTAATGAAGGAGAAGTATATATCAACCTGATGGAAGATGACCTGGTGGTTTTGCTGGGAAAGATTAAAGCAACAAAACTTGTGGTGGGGAAAAACATTGGCATTATTTCTTATAATGAAACCCCCTGGAAACAATTTATCCTGGATGGCATTACCACCATTTCTACAGATTTTAAAAGAATGGGAGAGATGGCTGCACAAATGGTTTTGGATAGTGATAAAAAACATATTGAGGTACCGTTTGCCTTAACGTTGAGAAATTCTTTATAAAAAATTATCCTCCACTATTTTTTTTGCCCCTGATTTTTAAAGCTGTTTTTATTGGAACAGTAACGTAAAGCGAACATTCGCTTCACTAATATTGTAACCATCTTTATTTTTTAACACCAGGCTTTTTAATCTCCTTCCGATCAACAATATTTTATTATTTAAACTATACCTAGTTGGGTATAGCTTAGGCAATAAAAACTTAATTATACCTTATTAGGTATAATACAATTAAATTACCTATATTTATACCCAAAAAGGTATAAAATGAATCCCTCTGCATTTTTAAAGCAACAACGAAAACAAAACAACCTTACACAGGAACAACTGGCTGCAAAGGCAGGTGTGGGGCTTCGCCTGGTAAGAGAAATTGAACAGGGCAAAACAACTATGCGTATGGATAAAGTGAACCAGATACTGGCACTGTTTGGTGCCGAACTTATTGTTAACCTAAAAGCAAGTAAGCATGGCTAAAACCGCAAAAGTATTGTACAACGGAGTGTTGGCAGCCACGCTTTCGGAAACAGATGATGGCTATCTATTGCAGTATGACGAACAGTACCTGCAGGAACAAGGCAGCAAACCAATCAGTCTTACGCTGCCTAAGAAACAGGAATCGTACAGTAGTAAAGTATTGTTCCCGTTTTTTGATGGGCTGATACCAGAGGGCTGGTATCTGGATATTGCTGTGGACCATTGGAAAGTAAAAGCTAACGACCGTTTTGAATTATTATTAACTACCTGCCGTGACACCATTGGCGCTGTAACGGTAGAACCTGAATAAATGACTAATGAATAATTGCTGGTTTTGTTACAAAGATGCAGGAGATATATATTATCATCCGGCCTGTGCTAAAAAATTTTTTGGTACGGCAGAAGTGCCAACGCTTGAACTGGATGATGCACTGATTGAATCGCTGGCCAAACAAACCGTTAACCAACGCATAGCGGTTACAGGGGTGCAACCTAAACTGTCGCTTACCCTCCAAAAAGAAAAAGGGCACAGCCGCTTAACGATTGTTGGGCTTTGGGGCGAATTTATTTTAAAGCCTCAGCATCATGGTTACCCTATGATGCCGGAAACAGAAGACCTTACCATGCACCTGGCCGGACTGTTTAAAATACCAGTGTGTGATCATACGCTGCTGCAGGCCAGCGATGGCAGCATGGTATATATTGCCAGGCGTTTCGACCGGGTGGAAGGAAAGAAAATACACATAGAAGACCTGTGCCAGTTATCAGAATTTTTAACGGAAAACAAATACAAAAGTTCTTACGAAAAAGCGGGTAAACTCGTAGCACATTATTGCCATAAAGGACTGGACCTGCTGAGTTATTTTGACCTGGTTTTATTTAGCTACCTGTGTGGCAATAATGACATGCACCTGAAAAATTTTTCAGTAATGCACCAGCCGGAAGGCATTGTGCTGAGCCCGGCATATGACTTATTGAATGTAAATCTGCTTAACCCTAAAGATAAAGAAGAATTGGCCCTTACATTGAATGGTAAAAAGGCAAGAATAAAACTTACCGACTTTAGAGCTTTGGCAGAAAAATCAGGAATAAATGAAAAAGCATATTATAACAGTTTTAAAGTTTTCAACAGTAAAAATGAGGAGGTGATGGATTTGATTGACCGTTCTTTTTTAGATAAAAAAATGAAGAAAGATTATAAGGAAATTTGGATGAAGAAGCAGGAGCTGTTCAGGTAGGTTTTATTGTAAGGGTTTCTGAAATAGGTATAGGTTTTAAAATGATTGTAAAAAAAAATAAGGTTTATTTATCCTAAGCAAATTTACAGTTCTTTATAAATTTTAGTATAGGGAGGAGCTGTTCGATTATGCTTTCCCTCATTTCCACGATTATTGTTAACAAGACTGTATAGTTCTTTTACAGCCAGAGGAGAAGATTTTTTTAATAAGCTTTTTTAGAGCTATGTGTCTTATAATTCCTCCAGTGCTTTTTTTGTGTTGTCATCAGAAGGGTCAAGGCTAAGTGCTTTTAGATAATTATTTTTAGCAGCGGTTTTATCACCAAGATATAAATAATAGTCGCCCCAGCGTCTATATACAATTGACGATTGGGGGAATTTTTCCTGCGCCAGATCCAAAATAATTTTTACCGCCTCCAGGTCTTTTTTCTTTTTTGAAAATAAATCGTAGGCCAGGTAAGTAAGCTGGTATTCATTCATGTTCATATTTGCATATCCTTCTTTTGCTGCGGCATATCGCTTTGCCCGTAAATGTTCCCCCGGCGAAAATTCATCCGCCTTCATCTTTGGCATTGGCTGTTGTTGATATTCATTTTGCAGGCCGCTGATATTACCTTTTTCATCTCTTGTAAAAAATCCTTTTATATTAAAATCGGTAAATACAATACTGTCTTTACCAACAGGAAAACAATAAATATTTTTGCCTTCATTAATAGTTTCCACTAAATAATTTTTTTCACGGCGCAGGTACAACACTTCATCGGCTGCAGGGCTCACACAGCCTATAATTTTTTTAGGGTATCAAATGATGATAATACATCTTTTTTTAAGGAAGCAAAACTCAATACTGGCAGGCATTGTATGTTTTGAGACCATGTTGCCTGGTATCAAAAGATGATTTGAGGCGATAGGGGCTTTTTGAGGTAGTAATCTTGCATATCGTTTATCACAAAAAGGAAAAAATGAAAATTCTACAACGCCTTACTAACCCTATCCTGATGCCGGCCTGGTGGCAGGATTTGCTGCTGCTGATACCAAGACTGGTTTGCGGCTACCTCTTAACGTCAAACTTCGGCGCCGCCAAATTTGGCCTGCCCTGGAGCCCGGCAGATAATAACCTCGGTTTTTTTGAAGTGGCTTTTTGGTTTCCCAATGATGTGGCGGAGTATGGCGGCATCTTTAAAATATTCCCGGTATTCTTTGCCTGGATGGGTGCTTTTAGCGAAGCAGTTGGCGGCATCTTTTTACTGCTTGGTTTACAAACCAGGATTTTTTCCTTCCTTATTTTATGTACCATGCTGGTAGCCATTTTTATGCAGCAAATGGGCAATGGTGCCTGGAACATGCTGCCGGCTGCCGGCTTTGCCTGGGTAAGCCTTTACACAATGATAGTTGGCAGCGGCAGGTTTGGCATTGATTATCTCATCTCTAAAAAATTAAAAGCATGAAAAAGTATAAACTCATTTTAATAAGCCTGGCGCTTTTATCGCTTTCAAGTTGTGTGCAAAAAAGTTATACAAAAACTGTGGTGGTTACATTAAAAGTATCCAACATAAAAGACATTAAAAACGCAGGCATCCGTGGGCAGGGAAAACCACTGAGCTGGGACAATGATTTTGAAATGAAGCCGGTGGTAAAAGATTCTTTGTACACTGCAACCATTACCGCAATTACCGGTTACAAGTTCGCTGAAATAAAATTTACAGTAAATGGAGACTTTGAACTGAAGGAACAGCCAAACCGCAGGGTGGTATTCAGCGATAAAGACACCACCTATTACAATGCCGTATTCGACTCTAATAAATAAATTTAAAAATATAAAAAATATAAAATCATGAAAAAAATCATTACCGCTGTATTATACATCAACACAATTTTCAGCAGTTGTACTTCTTCACAAGGCATCACTAACATTCAACCAAAAACCGGTACTATTGAAATACCTGCCAATGGAGAATTCAGGATGTGGAGAGATGTGAAGCATGGCAGCTTTACGGTATCAATTACTAATTCATCACCCAGCCAGTCAGTAGAATTATACAAAGTAAAAAGTGATGGCAATGAAAAATGGATAAGCCCTTCATTGCTTGCAAACAGCAGCCAGGATGTTATCATCCCTGCAGACGGGCATTTGTTTGTTAAAAACTTTAATCCCAATACATTTACCATAACTTATAAAATTGCAGAATAATGAAACGCATTAGTACAGCCATTGCCATTGTATTTTTTATTTACAGCTCTGTAGCGGCCCAACAAAAATTAACACTGGCGCAGCAGCAGGAAGATTTCAAAATTTTTAAAACCAGTATGCAGGAAATGCATGCTGGTTTATATTGGTTTATTACGCCTGAAAGATTTAATACACTATACGATTCTGTATATGCCAGCATCAAAGACAAAGAAGATGCAGAACAATTTTATATTAAAGTACGCTATTGTATGGCAGCATTGCATCATGGGCATGATGGAGTGGAATGGACAAACCGCCAACCCGGCCTCAATTATAAAATGAATGCTATGCCTGCTGATAGAAAACATTTGCCTTTTGTAATGGAGTATTTAGGTGATAAATTGTACGTATTGAATAATTGCAGCAGCAATAAAAAAATTACCAAGGGGAGCGAAATTGTAAGCATCAACGGAAAAACAATTACCAGCCTTAATAAGCAAATGCTGCAATACGTTTTTGCCAATGGACGCAACACTACTTTTAAATATAAAATGCTGGGTTTTTATTTTCAGTTTCATTACTTATACCAAATGTTGTATCCAACAGAAATAACTTACAAGCTGGGTATCATTCCATATAATTCAAAAAAGAAAATATACCTGTTGGCAAATGCAGAATTACCACAAACCATTGCAGACAGGTACCAGCAGCAAACAGATAAATCAATCAACGCTTGGGATAAACTGATTGACTATAAAATGCTGGATAAAAAACAGGGTATTGGTTATTGTAAGTTTGAAACATTTTCTACCCAGCGATTTGATAACGACAGTGTAAAACTTGCAGGAGAGCTGGAAAGGATATTTGCTGCAATAAAAAAAGACGGCATTAAAAGTTTGGTGGTAGATGTAAGAAACAATGAAGGCGGCGATGATACCTGGCAAACAGCCATCAGTTATTTCAGGGAGATAGAAGCCAACAAAGATGCGGGGCTGGCATATTTGCAAAGCGATAAGTTTACACAGGTGCAATACATCATTAAGAATGATGAGAACAGGCAACTGCTGCAGGCATTTCAATATAACCCTTATGCTTTGATAGATAAAACAGCAGATGGACGCTTTAGATTAAAGCCGGAATACACGGAGCATGATACTAAAGCAAAACCCTTAATGCCCAATAATTTTAAAGGAGATGTTTATCTTTTACAAAATGGGTTAACCTTTTCTGCAGGCTTTGCATTTGCAGGCAAGCTGAAAGACAAGATTAAAAATACCAACGGTTTTATAAAAGTAATTGGCGAAGATAACGGCGATGATATGGATGCAGGCGTGGGCAGTGGTGGTTGGGCTGTGGAATTATTATTGCCCAACAGCAAAGTGAAACTGAACATACCTGTTACTGGTGGCGGCGAAAAAGCATATACCATACCTCCTGTTCATTTTTTAGATTATAAAGTCGTGCCAACTATTTCAGATAAATTAAATGGAGTGGATACGGAACTGGAGTTTGTAAAAAAGATAATTGCAGAAAAGATGCAGTAGAAGTACAGCAATCAAAATTTCATTTATAGACAATGCAATTACCCATGAATAATAAATTTTAACCTTTATATTGCGGAATAATTTAAGAGCAACGATGGCAGATCAGGAAATATTAAAGCACACAAAAAAAGTATATAAAGTCTGGAACAGTAAAGAACATTCCTGGAGGCATAAGCTGAAAGAGTTTTTTATAGAAATCATTATCATTGTTTTTGCGGTAACGGTTTCCATCTGGTTTCACAACCTGAGCGAAAAAAGCCACGGCAGGGATGAGGTAAAGGTTTTTTTAACCGGGCTTAAAGGCGATATGGAAAAAGATATGAAGGAAATGCAGGAAGATACATTGAGCTATGGCATACAAAAACGTTTTTTTAAATATCTGGCTACTTTAAAACCGGATGAAGATCCCGATTCATTAAGACTTGTGGAAGATGACTGGACATTTCAAAACACTACAGCATTGATACCAAACATCAGCAGGTTTGAAGCATTAAAATACTCCGGCCTTATGGGCAAAATGGAAAATAAAGAATTGCTGGATGAAATACTAAACCTGTATGAGGAACAAATACCCAACCTTGTGGAAGTGGCAGAAAATACCAGCCAGGTAAAAATTGCCACCGTTGGTATAATCCTGGATTCAATTTATTATTATAAGAACAGGAATGTAGGAGGATTAGGTAATCTTATTCATAAAAATGAACGTTTTGTTTTTGAACTGGAAAAAAGCACCAAGAGTATGAGGTACGTATATAGCCGCTATGAAGTAGTGCTGAAGCAATACCACAAAGTAATTGGGATGATTGAGAAGGAGCTTAATTAAAGTTTTGCAAACGCTCTTATCCAATAATTTTACTGGCATAAATAATATAAGTACTCAGCGGCAGTTCATCCACTTTGCCTTTTATGCCTGCAATAATCTGCCCACGATGATAGCTGCTGTGGTTGATGATATGAATGAGTGCATCTTCCATGCTCATTCTTCTTTTGGATGGATTGGCTTCCCATGCTGCCATAAATTCTATTTGCTGTTCCAGTTCTTCAACAGATTTATCATAGAGGTATTTTTTCCAGCCTTCCAGGTTTTCTTTCATCAATTGCTCACATTCATCCAATGTTCTTTCCTGGAAAAGGGTGCAGGTAAATGCTGTTTTATTCACCCTGCTCAGCCACATGCAATGTGAAGAAA
>JAYVGA010000386.1:0-4774 GCA_043772635.1 Chitinophagaceae bacterium | reverse complement strand
TCTAATTTTGATTTAACTTGCCTCATAAGTGACTGTTTTTTGTCAACCTATTTTAGGCATACACAACCATTGACCATTGACCTTTGACCTTTGACCTTTCCCCTTTCACCTTTCACTTTCATATTCCTTCACTGCGTCTACAAAAGCCCTCGCATGATCTACAGGAATATTGGGCGTAATGCCGTGGCCTAAATTAGCAATATAATTTTGCGCACCAAATGCATCAATCATTTCTTTTACTGCTTTTTTTATTTGTGGTATTGGTGCTAATAATTTTGCAGGATCAAAGTTGCCCTGTATGGTAATTTTATTTTCCGTTAATTCTCTTGCAAACTGTGGCGTAATACACCAGTCTATACCAACACCTGCGGCACTGCTTTGGCTAATGTCTTTTAATGCATACCAGCTTCCCTTAGGAAATAAAATAACCGGTACATCATCTTTTAAAGCATCTGCAATCTGAAACAAATAAGGCTGTGCAAATATTTTAAAATCGGCAGGGCTTAAAGCGCCAGACCAACTGTCAAATACCTGCAAAGTATCTGCACCTGCTTTTGCCTGGTTTTTTAAATAACTGATGGTGATATCTGTAATTTTTTGCAGCAACTGGTGCGCCAATAAAGGTTGTGTGTAGGCAAACTGTTTTGCTTTTTCCCAGGTTTTACTGCCCTTGCCTTCTACCATATAACACAATATCGTCCAGGGTGCACCGGCAAAACCTATAAGCGGCACCCGGTTATTTAATTCTTTTTTGGTGAGTGCCAAAGCATCGTACACATATTTTAAACTGTGCTCTGTACCGGTTGTTATCAGTGCATCTATATCTGCCTGCGTTTGTATTATTTTTGGCAATGATGGCCCTTTACCTTCTTCCATTAACACCTGCAACCCCATAGCCTGCGGTATTACTAAAATATCACAAAATATAATGGCGGCATCTACGCCCACCTGGTCTACAGGTTGCAAAGTAATTGCAGTTGCCAGCTCCGGCGTTTGCACACGGGTAAAGAAATCGTATTTATTTCTCAGCTTAATATAATCCGGTAAATATCTTCCGGCCTGGCGCATCATCCACACCGGTGGGCGTTCTACTTTTTCACTACGAAGTGCACGAAGCAGGAGATCATTTTTTATTTGTATCATGTTGTGAATTGTGAATGGTCAATTGTGAATTGTGAATGGTCAATGGGCAATGGTCATTGGTCATTCAATGCCGTTTACTTAAAAACAAATGTTCAATAATCAATTTTCAATGCTCAATTTTCAATTATAAAAGGCAGGTTGCATTTTTATTGAAAATTTTTTTGTTGAGCATTAATTATTGAGCATTATTTCTTTCCATATATTAAGCCAACGACATTGATGGGTCATTGGTCAATCCTATTGACTAATGACTATTGACCAATGACTCATGACTATGAACTCATGACTATTGACTAATAACTACTACCCTTCACCAAAATATTCCATCATCTCCTTCACCAGGTTTTCTTTTCCCGGCTCAGGGCTGATGATTATTTTATTGCTCGTGAATTTTTTAATGGCTGTTGCTGTTGTATTACCAATGGCAAACAAAATTGTTTGATCTGCAATGGTATTTATTTTAAAAAAACTTTCTACAGCGCTGGGGCTAAAAAAAAGTATGCCGTGATAAGGCCTGGTAATTTTATGCGGCACTTGAATGGTTTGGTAAACCGTAATTTCATTTACCTCAATATCATTTTGCCGCAATATTTCCGGCAATTCATCTCTGCGCTGATCGCCGCAAAAGAAAATTATTGTATCAATAAAACGGTCTTCTGCAATTACCTCCGCCAGTTCTGCGGCAGAATCAGCCGTACCTGCAATTTTTTCTTCACCAAAATTTTCAGCAACTAATTTACAGGTGGCAGTGCCAATGCAATAAATGCTCCAGGTGGGCTGCGCTTCGTATAACCATGCTGCCACAGCATCTACAGCATTCATGCTGGTAAATACCACAGTGGTTGATAAAAGCAATGCCTGTTCTATTTCCTGCTGCACTTCTATAGTTTGTATGGGTTCTGTTTCTATAAAAGCAATTTCATCAATAACAATACCTGCTGCTTTTGCATCTTCAACCAACATATTATTAAGTGGCCTTGTACATAATATGTGAATCCTATTTTGTTCCATTGCGAATGCCGTCTGCTATTTTTTGCCCGCCGTTTTGTAATAAATATTCTGCAGCTGTTTTTCCCAACCCATGTATTTCATTTATTGAAACTGTTTTTTCTACACTTACTTTTTCTTTGCCATCCACCGATAAAATATTGCCCTTAAAAACCAGGCTGTCATTTTTTACTGTGGCCAATGCGCTGATGGGTGTGGAGCAACCGCCCAATAATGTTCTTAAAAAATCCCTTTCAATTTTTGTACAAATGGCGGTATCGTTATGATTAAAATTATTGCAAGCCTCCAAACAAAAATCATCAGTTTCTCTGCACACCACCATAATGGCCCCCTGCGCCGGCGCCGGTAACATCCAGTCTAACTCCACACTGTTTTGCGGGCGAAGATTAATTCTTTCCAAACCTGCGGCGGCAAAGATAGCGGCATCCCAATTTTCTTCCTGGAGTTTTCTTAAACGGGTATTTACATTACCCCTTAGATTTTCTATTGCATGATCTGGAAAACGGTTTAACCATTGTGCTTTTCTGCGAATGCTGCTGGTAGCAATGGTGAATGGTGAATGGTGAATGGTGAATAGTTCTTCAAATTTTAAAGGATCTTCATTCACCATTGACCATTCACCATTCACCTTTGACCTTTCACCTTTGACCAATTCAGCTTTGTACACTAAAAGATCTTTGTAAGACGCCCTTTCTAAAATAGCTGCCTGCACAATTCCGTGGGCCATTTGCGTGGGCACATCTTTCATGGAATGCACAGCAATATCAATTTTATTATTCAGCAGGGCTATATCTAAACTTTTAGTAAAAATTCCCTGCACGCCCATTTCGTACAACGGGGTTTGAAGGTCTAAATCGCCTTCGCTTTTTATAAAAACAAGTTCGGATGAAAAATTATTTTGTAAAAGTAATTGCTGCACTTTGGTGGCCTGCCATACAGCCAGCTGGCTTTCCCTGGTTCCAATTCTTATGAGTTTGCCCATGCTGTTTAGTTTGTACCCGTGGCAATGTATTCGTTAATGGCATTAATATAATCGCAACCCCGGTTATTCTGGTTACGCATTTTTATGGCAAAGCCGTTAATCACTTTTTGAATTTTATAATCGGTAATCATTTGGGTATCTGCTATTGCATTTTGCCTGGCAGAGTAACTGATGTACATGTCGCAGGACTGCATGGCGTACAGTTTATTTTTTACGGCTTTTAAAACCGGTACATATTTGCGCATTTCGTGCCACTCTAAAAATTCGCTGATATGCTCTTTAATAATAGCTTTTGCCTGGGGTACTTCTGCTTCTCTTTTGTGCAGGGTAGCATCTTTAATTTTGGAAAGTTCATCTACATTTACAAGGGTAATATTGGGCAACAACTCCGCACTCTTTTCTACATTAAAGGGGATAGATAAATCAATAATAATTTTAGTACCGTTATTTAAAAGCTGAGATTCCAGGATAACAGGCTCTTCAGAATTTGTAGCCACTAATATAATATCGGCTTCGTCTATTTGCTTTGGCAAATCATCCAGGGAAGCATATTGCAATCCTAACTCAGCAGCCAGTTCTGCGGCTTTGTTTTCGGTGCGGTTAATAAGGGTGATGTTTTTAGTTGTGATATAATCTACCAGGTTTTTGCAGGTATTGCGGCCAATTTTTCCGGTTCCTATCAGCAATATTTTTTTACCTGCAGCATTCAGTACACATTCTTTTATATATTGTATAGCAGCAAAAGCTACAGAAACAGTACCGCCGCTTAAGCAGGTATTTGTTTTAATTAATTTAGAAGATTGTAATGCTGCATTTACCAGTCTTTCCAGGTAGGCTCCAATAAAATTATTTTCTTTAGAAAATTTAACCGCCTGTTTTAGCTGGCCCACAATTTCATAATCGCCCAGTATCTGCGAATCCAATCCGGCGGCTACTTCAAAAAGATGCTGAATAGCTTCCTGCCCTTTTTTTACGTAAGCGATATGATTAAAAATTTGCAGAGCGCCCTGTGTTTGTGTGCAAAGAAACCGGGAGAGGATAGCTGCATTTTCTGCAAAGGCAAAAATTTCTGTGCGGTTGCAGGTAGAGACAACAAAAAACTCCGTTAAACCATATTGTGGAGCCAGTGCAAACAGCCTGGCATATTGATCTTTATTAATAGCAAACTGCCCACGCAAATCAGCATCGGTTTTTTTATAGTTTATTCCGGCTACAAAAAAAGTGGATATATCTGTTTGTCTGGGCATTAATAAATTAGTTAATAATTTGATACCACAAAAATACTTTCAGCACGTGGTGTAAACTAATTTCTATGTCATTACAGTGTCATTTCCTAAAATGATTGGCATCACATTTTTATGTGACCAGTATCATATTTATCTCAAAAGCATAGTGGCAGTGCACTTATCCTGCGGCGCAGTTATACATATTTAAATGCATGCTGAACTTTTTACAGATGAGAGTGGTTAATTTTGAAAAATATATTTATACCCATGGCTATAAAAAGAGGAATTGTTTTAATGAACCTGGGATCGCCGGAATCTACATCGGTAAAGGATGTGAGGCGATACCTGAACGAGTTTTTAATGGATGAAAAAGTAATTGATATTCCTTACCTGGCGAGGGTGTTACTGGTAAAAG
>JAYVGA010000385.1:0-7176 GCA_043772635.1 Chitinophagaceae bacterium | reverse complement strand
CATTAATGGCAATATTCCAGCCATCTGCTGCTAATGCACCATCTGCAAAGCCATTTAAATCAGCATCTGCAAAACCCGCTTCAACTACATCTACAATACCATCCATATCACTATCCAGATCGTAACAATTTGGCCAGCGGTCGTTATCCATATTTTTAAATGGATAATTGTCTGCCCTTCCATCGCCATTTGCATCGGGGCCGGTTCTTAATAAACTAATGGCCATATTTTCTGCTATCCCATCATTGCCTAAATCTGCATCTACATTATCAGATATGCCATCGGCATCATTATCTGTAAATGCATCTATAAATCCATCGTTATTGGCATCGTTACCCAGTGCTTCTATCACATCCGGAACACCATCATTATCGCTATCGGTATCCAGGTAATTGGGTATGCCGTCTCTATCAAAATCCGGCGCTGCCAGGCCATTGCCCGAGCCCGGTACACCCGTTGCACTTGCATCTACGTTTTGAGAAAACCCATCATTATCGCTGGTAGAATAATTATCAATTACCCCATCTCCATTTTGATCTACCCCATATGATTCTACCGTATCCGGTATGCCATCATTATCGCTATCCCCATCCAGGTGATTGGGAATACCATCCAGGTCTTTATCCATCTTATCATTTACTCCATCTGCATTAACATCAAGAAAACCGGGGAAACTGCTGTCGTAAAAATTCAGAATGCCATCATTGTCAGAATCTGCACTGGGATCAAAGTTGTCGTTGTAGCCATCGGCATTATTGTCGGTATAACCGGCATAAGTTGCATCATTCCAGTTGGGCACTCCATTGCCATTTGCATCAAGTAATGCAAGAGGATTATTTATTTCTATATAATCCGGTATGCCATCATTATCATCATCAATATCGGGGCAGGCTATAATAAATACCCTTATGCGTACAGTATCGGCGCAGCCAGCATTATTATTAAAATAAGCCCAATACACCCCAGAAAGGTTAACCGGCGTAAGCGGATTATACAGGTTGCCTGCCACGAAGGGCTGGGTTTTGTAAAATCGATAACCCGAAAATCTTCTCCACGGCAATGTTACAGAAGTAACAGGGCAGTTGTTTATAAGCAATGTATCGGAAGGGGTAGAACATGGCCCGAAAACAAAATCCGTTACACTTCCCTGCGTAAGGCATCCTGAAATATTTACCCCGCTGGAATCGTACAGGATATCATTTGAGATGCGACCCGTATAATCCATGCGGGCAATATTTGTTATAGAATTGCCGAGGCAACTAAGAATACTGCAGGAAGAAGATATAATAACATCAAACTCCACCGTGCCGGAAGCTCCTACAGGCAATTTACCCCCGCTTACTGCATTGGCACCTGTACCCAGCCTGAAAATAACCCTATTATTTATAATATCGTAATTAGCTTCATCATCGCTAATGGCATCTGTTTTACTTGTGCCGCTAATGCGTAAACTTCCGGGAATATAAGTTGTGCCCAGCGGGATATTATCCAGTATGGTTGTTAGTTTACTGCTGTCGTTACCTACATTTCTATAGTTTATCTGGTACCGCAAACTATCTCCCCCTTTTAGTATGCCTCCATTCAAATCGCTGGAAGTTTTACTTACAGCAAACGTAGGATTATACTGAGATATGGATGTGGACAGCACATGCACAAAATAATTTTCGCTTGGCGATGAGAATCTTACTATTGCCGATGTTTGACTGTTGGATAACTGCGCATTGGCTGTATTGGGTAAATCAAAAATAGTGGCATCGTAACCCAGTGTATTTTGTAACGCAGGATTTCTTGTTGTTACCACGGCACCCTTATAAGCTATTTTGCTGTTCCATGCATCATTGGTTCCGTTAAGTGGTACTGTTGCATTAGCCAGGTTATAATATGCCGGAGCACCATTTTGTTTAAACGAAAAAGAATCGGTAGAGCCACGGTCACCATCATATACCACAGCACCCAGCTCACAACTTACTGCACCGGAGGGTGGGGTTAAAAAGCCGCTTACATTTATACTCACCGGGCTGCTTCCGCCCTGTATAGCTACACTGCCATCAAAAACATTAAGATTTCGGGGAAGCAGCGAAGGATTGGAATAGGCAATTACAATGGTCCATCCGCCACAGGAATTGTTTATACCAATAGGGCCGGTAATATCTGCCACAGTATAAGTACCATTTGCATTACTGGTATTTATGAGTGAAGTAATATTAGCAAAACAGGTATAACCGGTATGCACCAACCCTGCCAAAACAGATGCGCTGTGCACATCTGTTTGTGTAGAAGTTACCGTTTGATATACGGCGCTTCCTGGTATTTTTAATTTTGCAGTGTTGTATCCCGGAGTAATCCAGCTTACATTGGTACCATTTGTTCCCTGGTCAGCACCCCAGTATAAACCTGCAAACAACACCTTGTTACAGGTAGTAGGAATATTTAAGTCTGATGATGATGAGTTAAAAGTAAGATCGGGTGGGCCATAATCAAGCCCCATATCAAAAGTAATATCATCACTGGCTGCTGTAACCTGGTGTATTTCTACCGCTATTACATTATTACCTGCAACAAAAGGAGCCGTACCGTTTAATATAAATGTATTGATACTCGTTTCTCCGGTACCATTAATATTAGCTGTGGCCAATGTTGTATTGGTAATGGCTCCCGCTGGCATACTGTTTCGGAATACCTCGGTACCATTTACATAAACCACTATACCATCATCTCTTTTATAATTAAATACAAACTTACCTATGCCTGCAAGAGAAGCAATATTTACTGTTTTTCTAAAGTAGTAGGTTATCCATTTATTTCCGGTGGGCACACATAAAGTTCCGCCCCCGCCAGATGGGATACAGGTGGCTTCATCTGCATCTCCATATCCAAATTCTGCATTATTATTATTCCATGCGGCATCGCTGTAAACCGGAAACTGCCAATTAACAGCGGGTTTTGTACCATTAGAAAACCACTTCCAGGCAGCCCCTAATGGAAATACCACCGTATTTGGGGCATTGTCCACATCAATATTTATACCGCCCCCTGCATTATCTGTGGTGGTACCTGTAGGCGGCGCTTCTCCTGTACCCGGAAACCCAGCTCCCACACCTGCTGTAGAAATTATACTGTTGGATACATATACAATGTTACCCCTTACCGAAGGATTGGAATACCTTGTAGTAAAAGGCCTGAGCACCTGCGATACCGCACTATTCATCAACATAATTAAGAAGAGGAAAAGCTGGATATTTTTTTTCATTTTTTGGATGTTGAATATGCACCGTGTAAAACGAAATTGTTTTACACGGTGCTTATTATTAATTACTCTACCAACAGTTTTTGCGTAGTTCTGCAATTATTATTACTTATTTGAATGGCATACACGCCGTTTGATAATTGAATATTTTTTGTGCTGGCTCCTGCAGGCGCATTAAACTGTTGTTGCAAAATTTCTTTTCCCAGCACGTCTGTTATTTTAAGCACCATCAGGCAGGCTACCCTGTTATTGATCAATACTTTTATACTGCCATTTGCTACCTGCGTAATAGTGGCTGCAAAATCTTTACTGCTTTTATAGTTAACCGTTTTTACCTGTAAATTTTTTACCCGGCTATCTGCATCTGTTTGAGATAACCTGTAATAATTAATACCATTAAGCGGCTGAAGATCTGTAAGCCTGTATTGATGGGTTAATGCAGATGTACCTGCACCATCAACCCTTCCTAAAAAACTAAAATTTGTTCCGTCTGCAGATTTTTCTATGGTAAACAATTTATTATTCTGCTCCTGTGCTGTAGCCCAGTTAAGTAATACTTTGTCTTTTTGAAGCACTGCATTAAAAGAAATAAGCGATACACTTAAAGTACCCGTTACCACTATATGAAAAGAATCTTTTAAACAATTATTTGCAGCAGCATCCGTTACTTTAAAGTCGTAAGTGCCTGGTGTGGCTGTATTTACAGAAACGCTCTGTGTTGTTGCCCCTGCATTGGCCGGCCACAAATAAGCACCTCTCCAGGATGCTGCAATATTCAGCACATCGTTTTGTGCTACGGTAATATTGGTTACTTTATTTACATCTTTAAATATGGTAAACTGGTCTCTTATAACCGGAGTAACACTTGCGCCCGTGCCGGAGTAAGAAAGAAATTTTGCATCGAGGCGGTTACTGTCTACCTCAAAATAAAAACTGCCCCCGTTGGTAATATTGCTGGTGTACATTGCATCGTGCGGATATCCTGCAGTGGAGCCCCCTAACTGACCTGCAGAACCTGCAACGATATAAACACTGCCATGATTATACTGGCCGGAGGTATAGTTATACGGGCATGATAAAGTTGTGCCATCGTATTTTGCCGATGAACTATCTGCAGTATGTAATGATTTTCTAAAATCGGCATCATTTAAATTTGCGGCGGCCGCATTGGCTTTATAATATCCTTTTAATAAATAGCTTCTTTCGTATCCATGGGAGTGGCCACACAAAATAAGATCTACACCATAGCGCTCTAATATTCTTACAAATCTTTCTCTTACTGCTACAAGATCGGTTTCTGTATCGGAGGTATGGCTGGTTTTTGTATAAGGCGGGTGATGAAAATATACCACCGTCCATCTTTTTGTATTTAGGGCTAAATCATTTTTTAACCACACACATTGTGCACCCGCAGTGTCATATAATTTAGTGGTATTGGCATTTTCCTGCCCGTAACTATCCAGGGCTACAAAATGTACACTCCCGATGTTATAAGAATAATAAGCTTCTGTACCAGATGCGGTTCCGCCAATTTCTGCATTGGTAGGCAGGGTAAAACTATTGTAATAAGCATTATTTCTTACGCCGGTTTGCGTAGGAGAATTACCATAGTCATGATTACCGGGAACCATGTACAATTTTTTATTTCTTAATAAATCATTTTTATAAATATCAAAAAACTCCAGTTGAAATTCATTGTCCAGCCCGCTGCTGTAGGCATTATCTCCAATGGTTAATAATGCATCAATATCATTGCTGCCCAAATAACTTAAGGCAGCATTTTTTACATCTACCTGGTTTGTGGATGCGTTGCCACAATCGCCCAGGGCTAAAAACTTAAGCTTACGTATGGTATTATCCAGGGGCAGTGTGAGCACATAATTTGTGCTGGTTGCCTGCAGGGTTTGCGTACTGCTTCCTATGGTATAATAATATTTGGTATCGGCGGTGAGGCCAGTAATTCTTACTTCATGCTCTGTACTAGATGTGGCATCATTAACAGTATTAGGGTATACACCAAAAGTGTTACCCCATGTAACCCTGGAGTTGGTAGCGGCGGATGTTCTCCACCTTATGGTAATGCCTGTTTGGTTACCCATTTGTAAATAAGGACCACGGGTTAAAGTTTGTGCATAAAGGGAAGATACACCCTGCAGAAAAAGCAGGCATAAAAATAAAGGGAGCGCTTTTGTGTAAAAGCTTTTCATTTAAAATGGATTTTAGTTTAAAACCTTATAACCATAATACGCTAACATTAAAAAAAAATTCGTTAGAAAAAAAACTACTGATGTTAGAACAAAGACTAATACGGAATTTTTGTGCTATTATTGTCTTCATATATAAAAAAATTATCCATAATAAAAAACCATACGAAAAAATACTTAGGGTTTTTACCTTTTTTATATGATCTACATTATAAGTTGAAAACACATGCTCTTATTTATTTTTAAAAAATAGTTTTTATATGGGTAAAAAACTTTTTACCAACCTGCTTACCGGCCAGGGTGCTGTGATAACATTTAATGCACCAGGATGTTTACACTTTTATTGAGGCATTATAGTTTTTTTATAATTTAAATATTGCTGTTTACCATGTGTCGTTTTGCTGTAATAATTTTTATACTGTGTAGTATCATTGCTTCTTTTTGTTTTTTTTACCCTACACCTGCTACCTCTGCAAAAAAAGTAAAAGCATATTACCTGCAGCAAACGGATAATTATATAAAAGAAGTAATGGCTTTAGAAATTGCTGTGCAATCGGGAAATGAAAAAAAAATGCAGCAGCAGTTTTTGCGCACCAGGGCAGCATACAAAAAAATAGAAACCTTTGCAGAATATTATTTTAATTTTTATGCCATTAAATTAAATGGTCCCCCAATTCCGTTTTTTGAAGAAGACGAGCCTGATGTGCCTGTACATGAACCTTACGGCATGCAGGTAATTGAAGGATATATTTTTCCAGGTTATACTCCGCAAAATAAAAATGAATTAAAAGTTCAGGTAGATGAATTACTGCGGTCTTCTATTGAACTGCCCACTCTAAATGAATCTTTTGAATTTAATGATGCTAATATTTTTGATGCTTTTATAGAAGAAGTGTATCGCATTACTGCATTGGGTATAACAGGTTTTGATTCTCAAACAGCGCAAAATGCATTAGCAGAGTGTGCTGCTGCATTGGGTAGTTTGCAACAGCCCCTGGATTTTTATAAAAGTAATTTTACCCATGCATTGCCAGGCAAATATGAATTGCTGCAAAAACACATTTACCAGGCGCAGGTATATTTAAAAAAGAATAAAGATTTTAATGCTTTTAACAGGATGCACTTTATACTAACTTATCTAAATCCTGTTGCAAAAATATTGGGTGAATACAAAGTTGCAAATGGTTTAAACGATAACCCCGCCGGCCTTTATTACAGTGCCATACAAAAAAACAATACCTTGTTTGCACCGGGAGCATTTAACCCTTACCGGTTTTTAGATGACTATAGTACTTCTGCACAAAAAATTAAATTGGGCAGGTTGCTCTTTTTTGAAACACAGCTTTCTTCAAACAACAAACGCAGTTGTGCCAGTTGCCATATACCGGGCAAAGCTTTTACCGACGGGCTTAAAACAAGCATGGCCCTGGATGGCCATTCTGCTCTACCCCGCAATGCACCCACATTATGGAATGCTGCCCTGCAGCGAAATTTATTTGCAGATAGCCGCAGCCGTAACCTGGAAGACCAGGTGATGCAGGTTTTAAATAATGCTTTAGAAATGAGTGGGTCGGCACAGGAAGTATCCCAAAAAATAATAAGCCAGCCAAAGTATTCAACGCTTTATAAAAAAGCATTTAAAAATACTACAGCACAAAATGCTGCACAAAATATTTGCAATGCCATTGCCAGTTACGAAAGAACTTTAATTGCCCTGAACAGCCG
>JAYVGA010000384.1:0-10968 GCA_043772635.1 Chitinophagaceae bacterium | reverse complement strand
TTTGCTGTAAACGATGCTTACCGTTTTGACGGCTCTCAAAATTTAAATGCAAAAAATGCAGGAGTAAATCCGGCAAATGGTTCTGTAATTAATTATTATTTAAAAAATGTGCCAGACTCTCCTAAAGTAAGTATTGAGATTTTAGATAAAAATAAAAAGCAAATAAAATTATTTGCTACCAATGCAAAAGAAAAAGAAGACAGGATAGAGGTAAGCAAAGGCATGAACCAGTTTGTATGGAATATGCTGTACGCTCCCGCAGATAAAATAGAAGGACAAATTATATGGCATGGTAATGTGCCCGGCCCCAAAGCTGCGCCCGGTAATTATTTTTATAAAATAAAAGCTGATAAAGATTCTGCAGAAGGAAGTTTTGTAATAAAAGCAAACCCGGTGTACAAATTATCGCAGCAGGATTACGATGGCCAGTTTAATTTTTTAATTACTTTAAAAGATAAGTTTAACGACATACAAAAAGCAATAAAAAATATCACTGAAGTGCGTAAACAAATAAATGATTTTACTGCCCGGGCCGGAAAAGATCTGCCAAAAGAAATAAAACAGCAGGCAGATACCATCAACAAGCAAATGACAACTATTGAAGAAGCCCTTCATCAAACAAAAGCTAAAAGCGGGCAGGATGTATTGAATTTTCCTATAAGGCTTGATGATAAAATAAGTGGCCTGTACGATTTTGCCGTTAGCGGAAATGCGGCACCTGCAAAGCAGGTAAAAGATGCTTATGCAGAATTAGCAGCACAA
Organism: Chitinophagaceae bacterium; assembly: GCA_043772635.1. GTDB lineage: Bacteria > Bacteroidota > Bacteroidia > Chitinophagales > Chitinophagaceae > Ferruginibacter. Next base: position 10,206 of record JAYVGA010000384.1, on the reverse strand, counting down.
ACAGATGTGCAGTTAAATGCCTTAAAAAAATTATTGGATGATGATGTGGTAAAATTGAATGCATTGATAAGAGAGAAGGCAGTGCCGGTGATAGGATTGAAGAAAGAGTAGAAAAACTTTTCAATACACTATTTTTTAAGTTGCCTTTTGCTTCACTATTGTCAAACTCTTTTAGTATTTTTAAAATATGCGATTTGAAAAATATGAAATAAAAGCATCTTCCTCTTTACTGAAGTTTGAGTTTTATAGTACAGGTCCAAAAGGAAAAATAAAAAAGCAGGTGGAATTCCTGGCATTTGAAGAAACACCCCACGTCTTTAATATTGGCTTTGGCGATGTGGATGATAAAGGCAATATAAATGATTTGATAATTACTGGTAACGATGATAGCCAAAAAGTATTGGCAACAGTTGCATTAAGTGTATTTAAGTTTTTTGAAAAATATTCCAATTGCTATGTGTATGCAACCGGTAGTACTAAAAGCCGGACAAGACTTTACAGAATGGGTATTTCTAACAACTTAGCAGAAATTACACAAGCCTTTAAAGTGTATGGATTTTTAAATAATGCATGGGAAAATTTTGAAAAAGGAAAAGAATACGAAGCCTTCTTAATGCCCTTAATAAATAAGAAAAAATAGTACCTTTGTAATGCAAATGAAAAAATCAACAGCCATAGCACCCCTTGCCGAACTTGCAAAACAAGCTTCTAAAATTAAGATCAACAAAAAGTTGAACACAGTTGCTGATGCCCCGTTTTTCAAAAAGAAAATGGAAAAAGGCAGAAAGATGCTTTCTGTAGCGGGATTGCCTAAATAAAAGAAATTCTCAACACCATATATTATAATTTAATTCACCACAAAGCAAATTGATTGAAATAGATAATTACCGTTGGTAATTTTTTTATTACCAGCATTTTTTTATATGACATCATCGTTGCCAAGCTCGGTAGTCTAAAAGGCTTACAACCCTCTCCAGCAATTTTAAAATGCACCCCTTTGTATCAATCATCAACTTTTATATATAGATTTGGTGATTCTATATTTTTTAAAAGTGATATATATAGAACCAGCAACAAGTTAAACCAAAACTAAACAGAGCAAACTAACCTGTATTATTTGAATAAACTGCCGTATGAGCTGGATACAACAGCGATAGTAGTACAAATAACAACGTACATTTATACCCATGAGCCCAGCTTACCTTACATTAATTTCACCAGGCTATTGCAAAAATTATCAACTAGGTGCAGCAGACAGGAATACTGCAAAACAATCATCTGCACCTTCAATCACTCTTAAAAAAATCGGATTCTTTTATTTATTCATTATTGCATCCTGTGCAGGTTATGCCCAGCTTAAGCCCGTATTTAATTTTTTGCAGGATGATAGTATTATAAAAAAGAAGTATTACCAAACGGCGCTTCAGAATAACACTGCTGCTATAAATTCTCTGGCAAAAGAAAACAAAGAAGATTACAAAAAAATTTATACAGCCCGCTTTAAAGAAGTAGAAGAATTGCTTACCAGCAGCCGCTCATTAACTGCTGAAGAGGCGCATACTTATCTTCAGTCTATTGTGCAAAAAATTATTGTGGCCAACCCGGAACTTGGTGCATTAGAACTGCGGGTGATTTTTTCCCGTGACTGGTGGCCCAATGCTTATAGTATGGGAGAGGGCACTATTGCAGTAAATGCAGGGCTGATAATTTTTCTTGAGAACGAGGCAGAACTGGTATTTGTGCTTTGCCATGAGCTATCGCATTACTACCTTAATCACAGTGCAAATGCTATAAAAAAATATGTAGATACAGAGAACAGCGAAGATTTTCAAAAGGAACTGAAAAGGTTATCCAAACAGGCATACGGGGCAAATGCCGAATTAGAAATGCTTGCCAAAACATTGGTATTTGACAGCCGCAAACATAGCCGTAACAATGAAGCAGCCGCCGATAGCCAGGCTTTTAAATTTATGAAAAATACCGGCTACGATTGCCATGCTATAATATCTACTTTGCAATTGCTGGATACGATAGATGAGGCTGCTGTATTTAAACCAATAAGTATAGAGCAGGTATTAAACTTTAACGAATATCCATTTAAGAAAAAATGGATACAGAAAGAGTCGTCTATTTTTAGCCAGGTTGATGAAGATGCTTCACCCGTTTCTAAAAAAGAAAAAGATTCCTTAAAAACGCATCCGGATTGTGCAAAGCGCATTTCACTGCTGCAAAATTCCATCAGCGCTTTGCAAAATACCGGTAAAATTTTTATGCTTAATGAAACTTTTTTTAAACAGTTAAAAAAAGATTTTATGGCAGAGATAACGGAGCATTGTTATGATAAAAAAAATCTTAGCCGTAATCTTTATTACAATTTGTCGTTACTGCAGGCAGGCGAAAATATTCCTATGGCCGTATTTTCTGTAGCCCGCTGCCTTAATGAAATATATGAAAAACAGCAGCAGCACAAATTGGGGGCTGCGATAGATACAGAAAATAAAAATTATCCTGACGACTATAACCAACTGCTGAGATTTCTGGATAAAGTGCGGCTGGATGAAATTGCAGCTATCAATGCTAATTTTTGCCGGAGCCACCAGGATAAAATGAAAGACTATACTGGATTTACCCAGGAGATGATTAAAGCAATAAGCCTGAAATAAAAATTAAACCATAAGCCAAAAAATATAATATGAAAAAATTAATTACTGCATGCGGTATAATCATGCTTGCCGCATTTAGTGCCCGTGCACAAAAACTTTCTATAGAAAATGTGCATAAAGTGGCTCTTAGAAATTCGGAAGCTATTAAAGAAGGAACAGAAGTAAAGGGCTACTATTTTTTTTATGTGAGTGACAAAATAGATAAGAAGACAAATGAATACACTCTACAGATTACAGATAACAATCTCAAAAAGCTGAAGGATATAAAATTCCAGGATTCAAAACATGTATCTATCCTGGAATCTTCTTTTAATGGTACCGATCTTATTTTCCTGATTTATAATGACGACGACAGAACCTTTGAATACCAGGTGTATGGTGCAAATGGAAATAAAAAACATTCTTACACACGACAGCTTACAAAAAAAGAAGAACGTTTTTTAGAAACCACCTACCTCAATTTATCTGACGACGAGCAAACTTTTAAAGGATTGTATCCCGTAGAAGGCAAAGGATTTATTTCCAACACACCCAGCCGGGAAGATAAAGACTACACTTTTCAAATAGATTTTTTTGCAACCGAAAAAAAGAAACAATGGAGTTATACCCCTACAGAAGGTGGCAAAAGATTTATTGGCGATTACCTGGGTTATTACAACGGTGTTGTTTATATTCAGGTGTTAAGATTTGGCGGCGCTTTTGATCAAAAACCCGATTCCTATATGATTGGCCTTGATCTTGAAACAGGTAAGAAATTGTTTGAAAAAAAAACAGATGCCAAATACAGGTTTTACCCATCCAGCATGTCTATCGTTAATGGCGGTAAAGCATATATTTTTGGGGAGTATTTTAATTTAGATGATAATATCATGAAAGATAAATCTAAAGGATTTGCTTTTTGGGGTATTGATGAAAAAGGAGCGGTTACCAGTGAAAAATATGCTTCATGGGATGTGGATATGGCCAAATATCTTGATGTAAATTCCAGGGGAAAAATTCAGGATTTTGGTTTTATGTACCTGCATAATATTGTGCAAATGGCCGATGGAAAAATTTATGCCATTGGAGAAGGATATAAAAAAGTAGCGAGCGCTCTGGGTATTGCCAGCAAAATTTTGAGCCGGGGCGGTGGAGGTTTGAGTGCGGTAAAAGTAAAAGTTACTGATATGGTGCTTTTAAATTTTGACAATGACTTTAATTTAAAGTCGGCTAAAATTTATGATAAAAATTCTAATAATGTAGAGTTGCCAGGTGGTTATGAAGGGGTGAGCACCACCTTAATTGGAAAAATGATAAAGTTTTATTTTGGAGAATTTGATTATTCTTATACGCAGGTTAATAAAGACAGAACATCATTTACCGTATGCTACAGCGATTATGTACGTGGCAAAGATTATAAAGGCGGCACTTTTAATTCTATCACCTGTAATGATGGGGTAATAACTACAGATAAAATTAATACCAAATCAGATGCATACCGTACGGCTGTATTGCCGGGCAAGCAGGGGCAGGTTTTAATAATGGATTATTACAGAAAGGATAAAAGGCTGGATGTACATTTTGAAAAATTGAATTAAAAATTTATTTATCATATTAAAAAAGTGGCAGTATAATTTCTGCCACTTTTTATTTTATGCATGTACTGATTTATGGGCTGTATTAAAGAATACTCATACAACACAATTATTCTCACGTTATAACTTAATCCCTCCTTCAATAGAATCGTCTATCGTTTTACCAATGGCTGCACCTACCATTCTTTTTACAAACGCAATCATCATCGCATGCTTGGTATCCCAGTAATAACCTTCAGCCGGAACAAATTTAATAACCGTAATCCGTGGGTCATCTACTCCTTCGGTAAACCAGGTTTTTATCATAGGGTTCCACAATTCTTTAATCATGGCTTTATCCTGGCTTATGCTGGCGCTTCCATAAAGGCTTAAAAAATCAGAATAGGGCGATCCCTGGAAGAGCAGTTGCACCTGGTGATCAGCCTGCAGTTCTGAATTTTTTTTACTGACTGATGCACTTAAAAACCAGAGGTTCCCTTCGTCATCTACTTTTTGTACGGCCATTGGCCTTGTAGAAAAAGCTTCGTTGGGTTTTATACGGGTACAAAAAAAACAACTGTTGGCTTTTTCAATAAGCTCTTTTATTTTATTGATACCTTGTTCCCCGGTAAGGTCTTTATAATTTTCTTCAGTTTGATTTTTATTAATGCTGTCCATAGTAAAATATTTTTATTTTATGTTTCAAATATTGATCCAGTAGGTTTTGAATAAAAGCATTTTAAAAAATGTAAAAGTGTGTGGTAGTTCTTATCCTGTTTTTAATATTTCCGTTTAACAAAACACTTTTTTTTTAAAAGCAAGATGTACAAACTGTGTAATTAATTATACAAAATAGGGGAAGGGTATATTTATGGATAGCAACAACCCTTTAAAAATGAAATCAACCTTACAGAAGCGGGAATGCAGAATAGTTATTTAGCTATATGGGCAGGAATTTTTTACGCTGTCCTGCTTCCATCAGCATACATTTCTATCAAAGCCTGTATACTGTCTTTGAGGGCTCCGGAAGCATCATCAAAAAAACCGTCTTTATTTTTTTTAGAAGCCTTGTTATCGGTTGATTTTTTTACGAGGGATCTTACTTCATCCAGCTGATCAAAAAACAGGGATATATTTTTTTCATAAAAAGGGCTTTCGGCTTCAATGGTTTCTAAAAGTTCTTCGTATTCATCTGCTATGCTGTAAATATCTTTTACATTATCTGCAGAATGCCTCCTCGGTATCCTGCTAAATAATTCCGTTAATGCTTTGCTGTTTGAATTCATTTTGTTGATGTGGTTGTAGATAACAAATGTACGGTAAAGGCTACGTAGGACATTTGTTTTCCTGAAAAGATATTCAATCAGTTTTTACAACCTGGTTTTTTATTGTTTCATAAAATTTGTCATCGGCAATTGCAGAGGCACTTAAGGTAAGATGAATATTAAGACATTCTTTAATTTTTTCGGCCATCTGTTCATCAAATATGCGAAGGATAAGGCGCATGTCAGGTTGATAGCTACGGGCATTTAATCCTATTTCCAAATTAAGAGAGTCGTTATTGATAACAGATATTAATGCCCGGGCTTTACTCACATTAACATCAGAAAGTACTTTAGCCAGCCTTGCATCCCCTATATAAACTTCGGCTCCCAACTGCCTGAAATGTTCTATATGCTTTGACTCTTCGTTTTGTTCTATAATAATTACTTTTTTGTTTTTTTTGAGTAAATCTTCTACTATAAAATACCCAAGCCGACCCAGGCCGCAAACAATAATATGGTTGATATAGCTGTATTTTTTTCTTCCCAATGCCCGTTGAATCCTGTTTTTAATCAACCTGTCTATGGTTAAAGAAAAAATCATCCAAATAAATATGGTAGAAGAAAGTATGAGAAATACAGAAAAAAGTTTACTCAGGGCAGATGAATTAAAAAGATTAATATCTCCATATCCAACAGTTGATGCTGTTACTACAACAAAATACAGCGAATCAACCCAGGATAATTTTTCGTAGAAATGAAAAAATATTACAGCAATAAATAATAAAAATACGAATGAAATAAAAAGCTTTTTAATGAGGGTAAAAGCAGGCTTTTTTATGTCATCATAAATTTTAGGCAGAACAGAAACAGGGGATCTGCTAATTTGCTGGTCAATGGCTGCTACAAAAAAAGGCGCTGCAATTTTTGCAGGATTTAATATGGTTAAATTGCTTTTTTGCAGCAATAAATGCGGAATAAGATTTTCATTAAATAATGATGCCGTTACAGGTATATTGGGAAATAAAGAAAGGAAAGCAATAATCATCTGTAAATTATTTTCATCTTTTTCATCCAGTAAATAAACCATTGCCACACCCGACAGGTTATTTTTTGTAATATAATTATGAATAATATCTACGACTGAAATGTGATTATCATCAGGGTATAATGCCTCAAATGTCGTATGAATCACTTCATAGTTATGCCGGGATAAAAATTTTTTTAAACGGTATGCCAGGTGGCCGGATCCAAGAACAAGAACAATTTTATTTTTCATAAAATGTAGGTTAGTGATAAAGATATCATCTTAACGCTTAAATTGTAAAAACTTGTTTATCTATTAAAACACCAATTTTTAAATTGAACCATTATGACTAAGAAGCAACTCTGGAACCGCATAAGCACCTATCACTTTGATCATATTGTAACTGCAGGGTTATGGACACATCTGCAAACTGTTTTTTCGGGGTCACATGTAGCTTCTAAAGCCTTTGCAGCCCGTATTGCACGCAAACATAACTGGCACAAAGATTTTGCTTTAAAAGCGATATGGGAGTATAAAAAATTTGTGTACCTGGGTGTTGTCAGCGATTTTTATGTTACCCCCTCTAAAATAATTGATGTAATATGGCACGAACACCTGCTTTTTAGTAAAGCTTACCGTGATTTTTGTAATGACGTAATTGAATATATGTTTGATCACCATCCTGAATTAATTCCTATGGCCGACCAAACGGGAAGGTTCAGCGCACAATATCTTGATACCCTGGATTTGTATAAAATTGAATTTGGGCAGGATGCGCCTGACGATATTTGGGGAACTCCTAAGTACGATGAGAATAAAATTAACCCTGATATATATTTATCAAGAAAAAAGAAAACTTTTGATGATGCTGGTACAGGTACCAATAATACCCATATGGAATATGGACCCTTATGGACAAATTATGAATTGAGTGAAAATAATAATGGTATGAATAATGAGTTTAATAATTTTGATGGTGGCGAGTTTGGTGGTGCTGGTGCTGATGGCCAATGGGGAGATAGCAATGATGCATCATCGGATGGAGACGGAGATGGAGGCGGGGATGGAGGAGGATGCAGTGGCGGTTGTGGAGGAGGAGGAGACTAATGTTAGAAAAAAAAGTGTAAATATTTTTTAACATCCCAGGATGTTACTATAAAAATTATATGCATCTGGTTTTTTTCGGCATAATTGTTTTATCTAATCTTAAAACTATTTCCTTAGTGGATATATAACTTGTGGAGAAAGCAAATTATTTTAATTCTGTGTATAAATTTTTTCATATGATTTTCTTACAATCCTCCTCCGGCTTTAATTGGAAACAACTTCTTCTCGGCGGAGAAGACTGGAGCTTTTTGGCAGAAACAATCCTTCGTTCTGTGATTATGTTTATTATTATACTAATTGGCCTCAGGTTATTGGGTAAGCGGGGCGTAAAACAATTATCCGTTTTTGAACTGGTGGTAATTATTGGCCTTGGCACGGCTGCCGGCGATCCGATGATGTATAAAGATGTGGGTATTTTACCGGCGCTGCTCGTTTTTTTAATTTTCATCGGCCTGTACACTTTGGTAACTGTTATAATTGGAAGAAACAAAAAATTTGAAATACTGGTAGAGGGCAAACCTGTTTGCCTTATTAAAAATGGTGCATTTTCTATTGATAATTTTAAGAAAGAAGCATTGGGTGAAGATGAATTTTTTTCTGAGCTGCGCATGCAGGGCGTTTCTCAACTGGGGCAGGTGGAAGAAGCCATAGTAGAAAGTTCGGGCAATATCAGCATATTTTATTACCCGGACGAAGAAGTAAAATATGGATTACCAATAATGCCCGGTTCATTAAAGGAAAGCAGCGAAGCAATTGCTGCAGAAGCTCATTATTCCTGTATTTTTTGTGGCTATACTGCAGTTTTAAAACCAGCAGCAAAGCATAGCTGCCCCACTTGTAAAAAAAACAACTGGGTAAAGGCCAGTAATAAAAAAAGAATTGCTTAATGGCTTATCAGTATAAATAAAAAGCTATGCATCCTTATATTAAACATTTACTGCAGGATATTACCGAAGCTCACCGCACAGAAATTGCTGGAGAAGTGAAGCCTCCAATTAATTTTGAAGAAGAGATGGAGGAGATAGAAAAATGGCTGGAAGGAGAGGAGCCTATGTATACCTTTGGTTATTTCTGCGGATTAAAATCTGTAAACTTCCCGCCACCTGAGCAATTAACTGATGCAGAAATAAAAAAAGTTATTGATGCCTTTGGGCATATGATGTTTTCCTGGAATCTTGATATCAGTTTACCCGACACCCTTCCTTTAGCTATAGCCTATAACATGACTATTGATACATTAAATTCTAAAACCCAAATTGTAAACAGTGGTTTTATGGGTTTTGATTTTTGCACAGGCTATGCGCCAGACTGCATCTTTAAAGAATATTGCCCCTGTTTAAAAATTTGGAATAGGGATGATGATTTGGATGAGGGCAGAGAGACTTAAAAAGATGAACCTGCATCTTAAATTTATGTGATTTTATACCTGCAAAAAAATATTAAATGCACCCACCATTTTTTCCGCATTTTAAATTCAACATTTCTTTTCTATTTCTACTGATTTGTTTAGATACTCTTCTTTCCCTTTCCTAACTTTAGGGCAAAAAATTATGTATATGAAAAAAATATTTCTTTCTGCTTTATGTATGGTTGCACTAACTGCAACAGAAGCGCAACAATTAAAAACGCCCAGTCCATCACCAACAGCCACCCTTAAACAGGATTTTGGTTTGGGCAATATTGAAATTTCTTACAGCCGCCCCGGCGTAAAAGGCCGTAAGGTATTTGGCGATCTTGTACCCTTTGATAAAATATGGCGTACGGGTGCCAACAGTGCTACCACATTAACTTTTACGGATGATGTAATGATTGGCGGCACCAAACTGCCCGCTGGTAAATATGGTTTGCTCACCATTCCTTCTGCTGCGGAATGGACAATGATTATTACAAAACAACTGGATGTAACATCGCCTGCTGCATACAAAGCAGAAAGCGATGTAGTAAGGGTAAAAGCAAAACCTTTTGTACTAACCAATGCTGTAGAAAGATTTGATATCAGGTTTTTAGAAAGTACCGACAGCACAGGAAAACTGCAACTTACATGGGATAAAACCGGTGTGGATTTACCCATAACTACAGACATAGGCAGCAAGGTAATGAAGCAGATAGAAGCAATGCTGATAAAAGACAGCCGCCCTTATTTTAATGCTGCTGTGTATTATGCAGAAAATGGTAAAGACATAAACCAGGCCATTACGTGGTTTGATAAAGCCCTTGAGCAAAACCCCAAAGCATTCTGGATATTCTATCAAAAAGCAAAGGCATTAAACAGCCAGGGGAAAAAAGCTGAAGCAATAGCTGCTTCTATGAAATCTATGGAGCTTGCAAAAGAAGCTAAAAATGATGATTATGTTTTGCTTAATGAGAAATTACAGAAGGATTTAAAATAAGAATGTTCAAATAAATTAGAAACCACCTCTTTTTTTTAATGAGGTGGTTTTTAATTTATAACTCAGAAGCTGTCTAAAAATGATTGTATGAATTTCTTATTTGACCAGAAGTGGCCGGTGGGGACACCAGCCACAGCGGAGGAAGCTGTCTGAAAATGCTTGTATGAATTTCTTATTTGACCAAAAGTGGCTCCGATAGCTATC
>JAYVGA010000383.1:0-24083 GCA_043772635.1 Chitinophagaceae bacterium | reverse complement strand
ACAAACACAAGCCAAACTTGCTGGTTCGGGCGGGCGTGGTAAGAGCCTTAAAGCAAAATACCGCAAGGCCAAGAGAGAAGAAATGGCAGACCAGATGGGCAACGAAGGTGTAGAAGGAAACAAGCTGCAGGTAACAGAATTTATTTCTGTAAGTGAGCTGGCCAGCCTTATGGATGTAAGTTTTGCAGATGTAATAAGCAAGTGTATGAACCTGGGCATCATGGTATCTATAAATCAGCGCCTGGAGGCAGATGTGATAGAACTGGTAGCAGGCGAATTTAATTTTGAAGTAGAATTTATAGGTGTAGATGATGCTGCAGAACTGGAAGATGAAGATGATACAGATAACCCCGAAGATTTAAGACCAAGATCACCTATCGTTACCATTATGGGTCACGTAGATCATGGTAAAACTTCTTTACTGGATTATATACGCCATACCAATGTTATTGCGGGCGAAGCTGGTGGTATTACACAGCATATTGGTGCTTACGAAGTAACTACCAAAGATGGCAGGGCCATTACCTTTTTAGATACGCCGGGCCACGAAGCCTTTACGGCTATGCGTGCCCGTGGTGCAAAAGTTACAGATATAGCAGTAATTGTGGTAGCGGCCGATGATGCAGTAATGCCTCAAACAAAAGAAGCCATCTCCCATGCGCAGGCAGCAAACGTTCCTATGATTTTTGCCATTAATAAAATGGATAAAGACGGAGCCAATCCGGAAAAAATTAAAGAGCAGCTGTCGCAAATGAATATCCTTGTAGAAAGCTGGGGCGGTAAATTTCAAAGCCAGGAAATAAGCGCCAGGCAGGGATTAAATATTGATCTTTTATTAGAAAAAATATTACTGGAAACAGATATACTGGAACTGAAAGCCAATGCGAATAAACTTTCATCCGGAACTATTATAGAAGCATCGCTTGATAAAGGCCGTGGTTATGTAGCCACAATTCTTGTTCAAAACGGTACACTGCGCCAAGGCGATATGATTGTATCTGGCCAGCATTTTGGAAAAGTAAAAGCCATGTACAACGAGCGCAACCAGCGTATAGATATTGCGCCTCCATCTACACCGGTATTATTACTGGGCCTCAATGGTGCACCGCAGGCAGGAGAAACTTTTAAGGTTTTTGAAGATGAAGCAGAAGCAAGAGAAACTGCATACAAGCGTGGGCAAATTTTGCGTGAGCAGGGCATGAGGGCTAAAAAACATATTACCCTTGATGAAATTGGACGCAGGCTTGCACTCGGAAACTTTAAAGAATTAAATGTAATTATTAAAGGCGATGTGGATGGTTCGGTAGAAGCATTAAGCGATTCTTTACAAAAATTAAGTACAGAAGAAATTGTAATAAAAGTAATTCATAAAGCTGTAGGTGCCATTACAGAAAGTGATGTTACCCTGGCTAATGCATCTGATGCTATCATTATTGGTTTTAACGTACGCCCAAGCATACAGGCCGCAAGAATGGCCGAAGGCGAATCAATAGAAATTAAATTGTACTCTATTATTTATAATGCTATTGAAGAAATAAGAAGCGCCATGGAAGGTATGCTTGAACCAACAGTAGAAGAAAAGATATTAGGTAATATTGAAATTAGAGAAACCTACAGATTTGATAAAGCAACTGTGGCCGGATGTTTTGTGCTGGATGGTAAAGTGGCCCGTAACAACCGCATAAGGCTGGTAAGAGATGGCATTGTAATATTTACCGGCGAGCTGGCCAGTTTAAAACGCTACCGTGACGATGCCAAAGAAGTAACATCCAACATGGAGTGCGGTTTGGTGATAAGAAACTATAACGATATTAAAGTAAACGATATAGTAGAAGCATTTGAAGAAATAGAAGTGAAGAGAACATTATAAATTATAAGAAAGCAGAGAATGAAAAAATATTTTTTTATTCTCGGCTCATCAAATAAATAATTCAGGAATTGGAAGCCAGCTTGCCTGGCTTTATTTTTTTAACCGTACGTCAATTAACTTTTTTCCGCTTTCCTTCTCCTTAAGGAGAAGGTGCCCGAAAGGCGGATGAGGTGGAGAGGAAATGGAAGGTAACGTTGCTACAATTTTTTGTTAAATGAAAGCACAAAAACCTTTCAAACTATATACAGGGCTACATTTGAACAACTTTAAAAAAACCAGGTACATCTTATATTTATACATTGATGAAAAATAGAATTATACTTACCGGCTTAATAATTTTTGCAGCAGCGGCAGTAATGGCACAGCCCAAAAAAGTACTTGCAGATAAAATAGTGGCCGTAGTGGGAGATAAAATTGTTTTAAAAACAGATATAGATAATGCCATGATAGATATGCAGCGCCAGGGAATTGAAGCCCCGGCAAACGCACGCTGTTTTATTATGGAGCAGGCACTGGGCGTAAAAGCACTGGTACTGCAGGCAGAAAAAGATTCGTTGCCCATTACAGATGAAGAGATAGATGCAGATATTGAAAACCGTATCCGCTATTTTATAAGCCAGTATGGCTCTAAAGATGAGTTGGAAAGAATTGCAGGTAAATCTGTTTACCAGCTTAAAGACGATTTTAAAACCGGCATCAGGGATCAGAAACTGGCCAATGCCATGCGGGATAAAATTGTAGGAGATGTAAAAATTACACCCAATGAAGTAAAAGCTTATTTTGAAAAATTACCTGCTGATAGCCTGGCATTTTATGAAAGCGAAGTAGAGATAGGACAGATAGTAAGCTACCCCAAAGCAAGCAAGGATGCAGAAGATTATGCCGTAGAACAATTGAACGAATATAAAACACAGATAGAAGCCGGAAAAGATTTTAGAACCGTGGCCGACCTGTACTCTGAAGATCCTAGTGTAAAACAAAACCGTGGACAGTTTGAAGTAAACCGCAGCTCTAAAGAAATGGATGGCATATGGCTAAACAAAGCTTTTACGCTTAAAGAAGGACAGATAAGCAAACCATTTAAAACACAGTTTGGCTATCATATTATTCAACTGGTGAGCCGTGCAGGAGATGACGCAGTGGTGCGCCATATTTTAAAAATACCACAGGTAACCAATATTGAAATGAAGGAAGGGTTTAGTAAAATGGATTCTGTAAGGGCTAAACTAATTGCAGGTACTTTAGATTTTGGTACCGCCGTATCCAAATACAGCGAAGATCCTTCAAGCAAATTTACAGGCGGTATGCTGCAGGGACCTAATGGTAGTTTTTTAACCATTGATCAGTTAGACCCTGCCATGGTAACCATGCTTAAAGACCTTAAATTAAAAGAATATTCTCAGCCGGTAGAGTATGCAGATGAGCGGGGGAAAAAAGGAGTGCGTATAGTGTATATAAAAACACAAACAGGGCCGCATAGAGAAAACCTTAAAGACGATTACAGCAAAATAGCCACAAGAGCGCTGGAAGAAAAAAAAGAAACGGCTATTGAAACCTGGTTCTACAAAAAAATAAGAACCTATTACATAATGATAGATCCTGAATACCAGGATTGTGATGTAATGCAAAAATGGGTAGAAGCAGCAAAAATATCTTCTGTTGCAGCAAAAAAATAATACTGCTGTAGAAAATATTATCAAAAAAAAATATCCCAACGTTCCGGTTTGTGCCGGAACGTTGTTTGTTTTAAAAGAGTGTGTAATCCACTCTGCAAAACTTTGACAAAGTTTATTTAAGCAGAGCTGACTTATATTTTTACAATACAATACCCCTATCATTTCATGCACCTTGCATTAGTGTAAATCCCCGCTCCACGCTCCAGCGGAGCATCCTGTTTATAGCCTGTGATTTAAGTATAGGGCCGGGCTCCTGCGGAGCCACCTGAAAAACTACGATGCTGCAGATATTTCTGAAAAAATTTGAAATACTATTTTTAAAAAATATCTATTTTATTTTTTTTAAATATTAACGGATGGTTTGAGCAGGCTGCAATGTATTTTAATTTTGTAACTTCTAACCAAGGTGGCTCCTCTGGAGCCGGGTGCGCCTAATAATTTTGAAGCTATAAACAGGAAGCTCCGCTGGAGCCATGCGGCACTTTAATAGGAGCGCCCCACTTTGAAAATATCAACCCGAAATTTGCTGCGTTTACTTAGGCAAAGTTTATAAAAACATGCATCTTATAAAAGTTATATTTTTTTAAAGATTGACAACCTGTGCGACAAACCGGAGCGTTTGTTGTTTTAAAAATATTTACCTGCGTATAAAACAGGGAGCACTAACTTTACAACCCCGGCTACCGCCGCTTTTAATATCATGATAGAAAAAAAGAAAATAATACAGCAGGAAGAAAATGCCATTCTTATTGGAGTAATCCAAAAAGACCAGACAGAAACGCAGGTTACGGAGTATATGGATGAACTGGCTTTTTTGGCAGAAACCGCAGGTGCAAAAACTGTAAAACGCTTTACACAAAAAATGCAGCGCCCCGATAGCAAAACCTTTGTGGGCAAGGGTAAGCTGGAAGAAATAAAAAGCTATATCCTTTTAAAAGGAAATATAGGTATGGCTATTTTTGATGATGAGCTAACCGGCTCTCAAATACAGAATATAGAGAAAGAACTAAATGTAAAAACCATAGACCGAAGCGATCTTATCCTGGATATTTTTGCAGGCAGGGCCAAAACTGCACAGGCAAGAACACAGGTAGAGCTGGCGCAATACCAGTATATTTTACCCAGGCTAAGAGGTATGTGGACACACCTGGAAAGACAGGGTGGCGGCATTGGTTCCAGGGGCCCGGGAGAAACAGAAATTGAAACAGACCGCCGCATAGTAAAAGATAAAATTACCCTCTTACGTAAACGCTTAGCCGAAATAGACAAACAGTCTTTTACGCAAAGAAAAGAACGGGGAGAATTTATAAGAGTGGCCCTGGTGGGTTATACCAATGTGGGCAAATCTACCCTCATGACCATTTTAAGCAAGAGCGAAGTATTTGCAGAAAATAAATTATTTGCCACGCTGGATACTACCACCCGCAAAGTAGTGTTTGAGCAAACTCCTTTCTTACTGAGCGATACCGTAGGTTTTATCCGTAAACTTCCCCACCACCTGGTAGAAAGTTTTAAGAGCACACTGGATGAAGTAAGAGAAGCCGATGTATTGTTGCATGTGGTAGATATTTCGCACCCACAATACGAAGAACAGATAGCGGTGGTAAATAAAACTCTTGCAGAGCTGGGCTGCGCAGAAAAACTAACCATTACCGTTTTTAATAAAATGGATAAATACGAAGAACAGGTATTTGACCAGTGGCTGGAAGAAGAAGTAAAACAGGAAATATTCAGAGAGTTGAAAGAAAGATGGCAAACAGAAACAAAGGGTAACTGTGTATTTGTATCTGCATTGCAAAAAACCAACCTTGATGTGCTGAGGCAAACCCTACTGAATAAAGTGAGGGAAATGTACCAGGTAAGATATCCGTATAAAGCGGAGTATTTTTATTGAGGTATGGATTTAATAACACGAATTACAGGCACGAGTTACACGAATTATAAGAATGAAATTTCTTATGCAGTTGTAACAGTATTTAGATTTTGTAAAACAGCCATCATTTTAAAATATCACCAATAGTTTTTAATAACCCAGTCTTTCATCACCTAATCTACGGCGGGTCACTAAATGACAGAAAAAAAATATACATGGCATAAGCTGGCAGATAATATAGCCGCATTGCAATTTTCTGATGCAGGACTTGCAGAGCTGGAACTGGCCGGTAAAAAAATATGTATCTCCTTAAATAAAGATCAGCTATTTGCCTGCGCAGCCAAATGCCCGCACGCAGGCGGTAATATGGCCGGGGGTTATACAGATGCCCTGGAAAACATTGTTTGCCCTGTGCACCGCTATAAATTCAGCCTGCAGCATGGCCGCAGCACCGGCGGCGAGGGATATTATTTAAAAACTTATCCCGTGCAAATGCGCCCCGATGGCGTGTTTGTGGGCTTTGAAGACCATAATCTTTTTAATTGGTTGAAATAGTTTTGATAAATTTTTTTACGAAAACTAAAAACCCTTATTTTTGCAACCCCAATAAGGGTACACTCCTCCTTAGCTCAGTTGGTTAGAGCATCTGACTGTTAATCAGAGGGTCGTCTGTTCAAATCAGACAGGGGGAGCATGAAGAAAAAAAAAGATCAACAGCAATGTTGGTCTTTTTGTTTTGGGCTATTAGCTCAGCTGGTTAGAGCATCCCGATTCTTGATCGGGAGGGTCGTCTGTTCAAATCAGAAAGGGGGAGCGAAGAAGAAAAGGGTTTCAAGAAATTGAAGCCCTTATTTAATTGTAGCCTTCTGGCAGATATCATCCTATTACTGCTATAATTAATTTGATAACCTGAATAGTTAAATCTATTATTAATTTTCCCCATTTTTTTCCCCATCGGTTTTTCGAAAGATTTTTTTTAAGACTTTGTTTCTGCATTATAAATTTTTTAATTAAACAATGCTGCAAACAAAAATAATATTTGGGGGCAATTAGGGGGAAGACCCCGAAAGCCCCTTATTGCTTATATCCCGAAGTGTTTTTTTGTTTTATTTAATGAAAGAGTATAGGGATTTTTATCGTACGTGGTTTGGTAGCTTTTTTTAAAGGTTTATCCAATTCGAAATAAATAGCTTTCATAATATCAGTAGTACTTATTTCTGGTAAAACAGATGCTGCTTTACAAGCATCTATAAAGCCTGTAATTACTCTTTCACTACTGCCATGAACTATACATAACTCTTTCATCGCTTCTCGTATAATTGAAATTTTTATTTCATTATCACCAAAAATTGATTTAAAAGAAATTTGGTTATGCACTTTTGGCTCTACAGCATCTGGTTTATTTTGTTGAGATATTAATTTCCTTTTACCCTTTTCATCAAAAAAATATGTAATCCCACTGTCTAAGAATTCAATTGGAAAATCTAATTCATCACATATTTTATAAAAGTCAATTTTATATTTTATGCAACAAAGCTGAATCTCTCCAAAAAGTATATCAAAAACAAGCTTACTGTTTAAACATAATTTTCGTATTTATTCAGCTTTCTCTTTTTCCCAGATTCATTTATGTGTTTATATTTTGCACTATCATAACCATCTAAAAACTCATGAAGAATTATTTGTTCATTATTTTTAAAGAAAGGATATAAAAAATGGAATTCAAAAATATAATATTTGATTAAATCTCTTTTGCCTTCCCATGTTTCCTTGATTAGTAAGTTCTCATTTAATTCTTTATCAAAAGGTTCATAGATATTTTTCTCTAAATTATATTTTGCATTCAAAATCTCTTTTACAGCCGTTTCATCTCCACTCTTCCAATACCCAATAAGTCGTACGGCTTTTTTAAGTGCGTCTGTGTTCATTTAACTTCCCTTTTTTATCTTTCAAAACTATTTCCTAAATCCTATATTCTCTCTCTTCTACCATTTCCATTGCATCGCTTTTTCCACTACCAATTTTTCCATTGCATCGTGTGTTTATTTCCAATTTTTTACAATACCCCTTAAGCGCCTGGTAAAAATATTTCAGCAGGCAGTTTAAAATAATTTCTCAAACGTTGCGCTACTTTTAGAGTTATTTCCCTCCGGCCAGAAAGTATAGAGGAAACATGCCCCTTACTGCCAATCAGCGGTTCAAGATCTTTGGCTTTTATGCCATGTTCAAGCATTTTAAGTTTAATTACATCTATCGGGTTTACTTCGGGTATGGAAATATTTTTATCTTCATAATCTTTTACCAATAACAGTAACAAAGCAAGTTCATCTGCTTCGGGTGTGCCTTCTTTAGCCTGAAAGATTGTTATGGTACGTTTTACGGCTTTTTGGTAGGCGCCTTCGGTTTTTATTACTTTCCAGTTCATATTATTTTGCTTTATACGTTAAAATATTTGTATCAAATTCAATGGTTTCAGTATCTATTTTATCATACTCCTTATGTGTGCCAAACCAAATAATATAAGCAGCTAACTGTTTAAAATTTACTGATACTATTAACCGGTAATCGTTGCCTTTAATATTAAATATTACCCTGTTATTGGCTACAATACTTGCATTGCCATAAATAGCTTTCAACTCATTAAAATTTCTAAATTCCTGTTTTAAAAATTCGTTGTACCATGCTAACAGGGCGGTTTTGGCTTGTGGGTATTTATTAATGTAATACAATACAGCCCTTTTAACAATGATATTCATGCAGCAAAGATATTAAGTAGTTTGCAGTTTGAAAACTTTTAATACAGGAGTTATTTGGCAAATATTGTTTAAGAAGATGTTGCAAAAAAATCCGGAAAAAACCAGCATCGCAATTTCAATTACTTATGTAACTGTACCAAAAAATAAATATGGCCGGGTGTATCCCCGGCCATATTTAAACATTATCATCTAACAATTCTTATTTTACATCTAAAGGCTACGCCGGTATTTACGCTCAAACTTTTCTTTTTCATCTGGGATGTTAAGATTATAGGTTTCCCTGTTTCCATTTTTTAGTAAAACAGATGCTTTGTTATTATCTACATTTATGCTCCTTACATTTTTTGGCAATACCGGTGGCAATGGCACCATTGGTTCTGGTGCTGGTAAAGCTGCAGTTGGTGGCAAAGCAGGCAAGCGTGGTACTGGCGCTAACGAATGAATTGCAGGAACAGGTGGAGCTGGTGGAGCTGGCGGCGGCGGAGGTGGTGGTGGGGGAGGAGGAGGAGGCGGAATTCTTCCATATAACCCTTCATAATATTTTTCCTTTTTATTCCACTCTGTCATTAAAAGCCGTTCTACTTCTTTATCATTTTTATCTTTTACCACAACAGTGCAGTTGCCATTATCGTCAATAATTTCAATAAAGAATCCCTTTTTGTTTGCATATTTTGCAGCAGGTACAATAATCGTATCTGCAAACGTGCCGCTTATTTTTTGTTGGGGTATTTGTTCAAACAATTGTTTTGCTTCATTATAGGCAAGCCCCTCCACAGACGCAGCATTTCCTCCAATAGCAGAAAACCCCGGCCTGGTTTTATCAAGCCCAAAAAACTCAAACGTATGTCCATACCTTTTAAAAATGTAATCAATATTAAAATTTCCCCAATGCTCCTGCTGGTTTAGTGCTGCATAGCCTTCTTTAAATACCTGCAGGCTAAACTGCAGTTCTTTATTTTCAAACGGGAGCTGCAGCAGGTAATATCCTTTTTCATCTGTTTGTACACGTACATTTTTTTGCGGACAATATACTGTAGCATCAGCAAGAGGCATCCGGCTGTAAGCATCTACCACCAGCCCGGCAATACTTACTTTTTTATTGTTGATAAAACCGGGCGCCGGTGCCCGCCATCCGTTACGGAAAGCCAGCAACAGTACCGCCAGCAGCGGCAGTAAAAACAGGAATTTAATTAAGTGCAGTTTGGCAGTTTTCATTTTGTTCATCATGGCTATTCTTTTTTTAAGTGATGAAAAATTAAATTGAGGAGCTATACTGAATTGATTGTTGCCGGTAACTTTTAGCAACAGATATTGATAATCTTTTTTGCTGATGCCGTTTTGCAGCACTTTGTCATCGGCAATAAATTCCAGGTTTTGGCGGATGGCTTTTTTAATAAGCCAGGCAAAAGGATTGTACCAGTTGATAACACATAACATTTCACACCAGATAATATCTATGCTGTGCTGTTGTTTTACATGCACAAACTCATGGCGGATGATATCCTGCAATTCCTTTTGGCTGTGCAGGTGATGGTTTATAAAAATAGCATTGCCAAAAGAAAAAGGAATAATGTCTTCATCTACCTGGTATATTTTCATTTCATGGTTGTACACCCGCTGTGCTTTGTTTTTTAATTTTCTAAAAGAAATAAACAGTACACATAATCGGCCCAGCGCCAGCAGCATACCTGCCAGCAGCAGCACCAGCAGTATATTATTTATTAAGAACGGGGCGGCGGCAGCGGTATTTTTTACCTGCTGGTAATTACCCATTGCAGGCACCCATTGCAGGAGCTTTGCCGCCTGCAGATTGTTTTGCTGCAGCATGCCGGACACATCAATGAGTGGGATATAAAAGGAAACAACCGTGTAAATAAAAAGATAGTAACGGTTGCTGTTGTAAAAAGTAAGCTTACGCAGTATAAAATAATAAAATAAAAATACCACTGCCAGGCAAATGGAAAGTTTAAGGATATATAAAAAAATAAAAGGCATACCGATGATTTGTAATTATATTATTTATTTCCTTTTTCAATCAAACTGATAATTTCTTTAAGCTCTTTGGCTGATAATTTTTTTTGCTCCACAAAAAAGCTTACCAGCTCTTTATAAGAATTATCAAAATATTCTTTTACTACTTTACCCATAAATTTTTTCTTGTAGTCATCTTCACTTAGCAGGGGTTTGTACAGGTAAGTATTGCCGGTAAGCCTGCTGCCCAGGTATTTCTTACGTTCCAGGTTTTTAACGGTAGATGCCACAGTGGTGTAGGGCAGGGCTTCGTCCAGGTGTTCCATAAAGGCTTTTATATTGGCTTCTCCGGTGCGCCATATGGCCTGCATGGTTTCTTCTTCTATATGGGTGAGTTTTTCCATCTCTACGAATTTTTCGTAAATCTACGAATTTTTCGTAATTAAACAAATTTATTTTATTGGGGGTGGTAAAAGTTTTTTTGTACCCAGCTTAATTAATTCTATTTGACTTTATTGGCGTCGCACTCTTGTACATAATAACTTAATTAAGCTTTTATCGAAGCGTATATATTTCAGAGAAACAGGAACCCTCTAACAGATTAATCTCCGCATTGCTGATATAATTTATTTAGTAAAGATGGTTCTGCTTCATTTTAGGGGACTTACTTTTTTTTAATTAAAAGTTCCTCAGTGGTGTGCAGTAAAGTGAGTTCCAGACCGCACACCAACTTTCCCGTAACCAAAAAAATCAATACATCACCCTAAACACCCTCTTCCCATTCACTCCTTTTACCAGGACCCTGTAAATTCCCCTGGTAATACTTGCTGGCAGTGCAACAGATATCTGGTTTATGCCGGGCGCAACAGTAAGCTGCTGCAGCATAATTTTTTTACCGCTCATATCTGTTAAAAGCAGTTGTAATTTATCTGCTATGGTACTGGTAATTTTTAGTTGCATGCTGTTATTTACAACAGGATTTTTCATCAGTATTATATCGTTTTGCAGGGAGTAGCTGTTTTTAAATAAAAGTGTACTGCTGTAAGAAGTATTACCATTTGCAGCAATTATTTTAAGGCGGTAATACAATAAGGGAGCAGTAATGGTATCTGTAAAATAATACTGGTTACTGCTGTTGCCATATCCGGCAAGGGATACAATTGGTTCGTACTGCTGGCCGTTAAAACTTCTTTGCAATTCAAATTTGTCTCCACGGTCTTCATTGCCGGTATTCCACTGCAGTTGTGTTTTTGCATTATTACGGTTACCGGTAAACGAAATTAATTTAACCGGTAAAACAATACTGTTCAATCCCATTTTTAAACCATTGCCAAAACTGCTAATCCAAATTTCGTTGTTGTTAAACGGGTTAAAAAAAACTCTTTCGGGCTGGCGAAAGGGATAGCTGCTTACCAGCGACCATGTTGGCACAGCAGCGTTCATATTATTGCTTATCCAAAGCCCCTGCACTTCTGTGGTAAGATATGCCTGGGTTTGTAATGCAGGATTAAAAGTAAGAGAAGTAACCCTGTCAAACTGAGTGCCGGTAAGCTTTGTCCATGATGCCCCACGGTTGGTTGTTTTAAATAATCCACCCCTGCCATTGGGTGCGCCGCCCCATCCGCTAAACACACAAACATACCAGGTGTTTTGTGTGGCATCGGTTGCATCTATGATAATATCTTTTGTCCAGTACTGCATGTCAGCATGCGAAACATCAGCCCATGTGTTAGCAACAGGATCATAAATAAAAACGCCTGAGCTTGTTGTAAATGTGCCGCCGGCATTTCTTCTGCCAGAAAATGTGCAAACCATTTTGCCATCGTTTAAAACTGCAATGGCTGCAGGGTGCCCTTCGGTACGTGGAGGGTTGGGCAGTTTTGTCCATACAGAAGAGGCAAGGTTGTTTAAATCATTCGTCATCCATATGCCACCCTGGCCTGCTCCTGCGCCGTAATGTATAACGCTTGCATACATGCGGTTGGCATTGTTAGGATCTGTAGCTACCCAAAATACCGGGTGATTAAACTGGTGCAGCAATTGCCATGCAGCACCATTGTTGGCAGAGTAAATTATTTTTCCGCCTGCATCATTGGCATCTAAAATATTATCCTGCAGCCTTGTGCTCTGGTACATATCGTGTATGCCCGATGTGCCTGCAAACATGGTATTGTTGCTTACATGTTTTGCTATGCGGTACATGGTATTTATGGTATGTCCTGTGTAATCAAAACTCCAGCTTACACCTGCATCAGTACTTCTTATACCGTTTATATCAGAAAAACAGCTGAACATATTATTGGCATCCTGCCAATGCACCTGCCAGCTTGTAGTATTTTCTAATCCAATACTTTTGTAATATTGTTTAGGAGGAGTGGGCGCACCCGCCGGATGTTCACCGGCTGCATTAACGTAAGCCTGCTGCCATGTAATACCGCCATCACTTGTTTTGTGTACAAAACCAAAATCGCCAAATAATACTTTATTGGCATTGTTGGGAGCAACGGAAATTCCAAAACAACTTTCGCCATAACCCCAGCCACGGTCGCCGCCCTGGCCCGACCAGCCGGTTTTAATATTTTGATTGCCGGCAGTTAAAAAAACTTTGCTCCAGCTGGTTCCGGCATTGGATGTTTTCATTACCAGGTTGCCGCCGGTTGCTGCATCGCTGCCGCCAAGATAAACAGTATTGATATCGTTTTTTGCCATGCTTACATACATCACAAAATCGTTGGCAATATTTATTCCTGTTATTTTTGATGTCCATATATTGCTGCCGGCATCTAATGCATACACTCCTTTTGCAAAACCAAAATATTCCCAGGGAAAAATACCGTTATACACATCGGTAGTATTTGCGGTAATGCAAAAGAAACGGGTAACCGTACCAACTTTAGCACCGGCAAAAGAAAAAATAGTTTCGGCAGCGGGCATGCCTGTTGCAGCAAGTGTTGTAAAAGAACCACCGCCATTATCAGAATATAAAATGCCTTCGTTGGTACCAATGTAAATATTGCTGCCATCAAAAAATACACCGGCAATGGTTATGCCTGCACCTGCATTGGCAGCATTTTTTATTAATGTAAAATTTACGCCGGAATTGTTTGAAATATATAATGCTCCATAGTAACCCAGGATAACACGGCCGGGATTATTATAATCTGCTTTAAAGGCATACACATCTTCGCCGGCAAGCGGATTGCCGGGTACAGCATTCCAGGTATTACCGCCATCTGTAGTGCGTACAGCATAGTTAATGTTGCCATCGTTTGCAATGCAGTAAGCCACATTGCTGTTGCTTGTAAATTCGTAAGTAGAAATATTGCCGGTTTGCAACCTGGTAAAAGGCACTTGTGTATAGCTTGCTCCGTAATCGGTGCTGTGAAAGAGCTGGCTCATATCGCAGGTTACATAAAACTCATTATCATTTGCAGGGTTAATGGTTGGGTAAAACATACTGCCACCGCCACCTGGCCCCCGGGGCTGCCATATTGTTGGTTGCGCATAAGAATAATTAATTAAAAACACATAGCAAAGAATGCTGAGGAATACAATGGATTTTTTCATAAGCTGAATAATTTTAGAATAGAGGAACATTAAGATTCATCAAATATTCAGCCATACTGCATCTGCATAATTGGCATTTAAATAATCGCATGATTTCCCGTTTTTTGAGGCGTAGTTATCCTGAGTAATTTTTCATTTGTGTAAGAAAAGATTTGGCTTTTAAAATTTTTTACAAAAAGATGTTGCACGCAGAGGAGCAGAGATTGCAGAGAAAAAAATTCCTGGTTATTAATCTCTGCCTGCCCTGCACCTCTGCGTGCAATATAAATACACGCTGAGGAGCAGAGATTAAAGAGATAAAAAAAATTTCCTGATTATTTATTTTTATGTTTAACTATTTTTTAGATGATGCTTCCATAATTTAGAGAAATAGTTTTACCATTTATAACTGCAATCTATGGCTGCATTTTTCAAAATACTTATGATACTGGGCACATTACAGGGCTTTATTGTAAGCGGCATGTTATTTTTTACAAAACAAAATAAAAGGGCGAACAGGTTGCTGGCAATATTGATTTTAGTAATTGCCATGGCCTGTTTTAATTTGTATGGAAGTTATACCGACTATTGGTTTGGCTCACCTGTTCTCTGTTTTATTTTTGCAATTATTCCATTAATAATTGTAATGGCTTTCGGCCCGTTGATTTATTTTTATGTGCAGGCTTCTCTCGATCCCAATTTTAAAATAACCAAAAAGCAACGCCGTCATTTTTATCCGGTATTTATTGATTTTGTTCCTGCGTTTACTGCCATTTTTTTTATTCTTGGTGTCATTTTCAACCGGCTCAAAAACAACCCCGGCCCATGGGGTGAGTTTATTGATGACTACCAGGTGTATGCAGATATTCCGAGGTGGATATCTGTCAGCGTTTATGTATATCTATCTTATAAATATCTGGCTGCATATAAAGCAAAGCATCCTGCAGGGTTGAATGGACAGGCTGTTAATTTTAAATGGCTCAAGCAGCTTGTGGTGGGCTTTATCATATTTCAATCCATCTGGTTGGTGTACCTTATCCCCTATGTGATTCCAAAATACAGCAACTGGATGGTGGATACATTTGACTGGTACCCCCTTTACGTACCAATGGTTATTCTGATTTACTGGCTTGGCATAAAAGGATATATTGTACAGGCCGGGTTAAAGAAAAAAGCAACCCCTTCATCAAACACATTATCTGATGAAGTTGTGCAGCAAACAATAGCTGCACTTACAAAAGCCATGGAAATTGATAAATTATTTTTAAACCCTGAGCTAAACGTATCCATACTCTCCCAACAAATTGCCATACCGCAAAAAACTATTTCTGCAGTATTAAACCAGCACATGCAAAAAAGTTTTAACGAGTTTATTAATGGTTACCGGATAAATGCTTTTAAAGAAAAGATAGGTGAGCCAGATATGGAAAATCTTACCATTGCTGGTGTGGCCGCCGAATGTGGCTTTAATTCGCAGGCAACTTTTCAACGTACATTTAAAGAAATAGAAGGCATATCTCCCTCTGCCTATTTAAAATCAACGGCTAAAATCGCCTAATCTTTACTTAAAAATAGGTTTTGAGTTCTCAAATCGGGATTTGAGAAGGAGTATTTAATTCTTCCTCTTCAATATGCAGGAGTTTTGCAGTAAATATTGTTCATGAAACATTTTTTTACGTCACTACTCATATTGTTTTGCCTGACTACAACTGCCCAGGAAATTGATAGCCTGAAAACCAAAAGACTGCAACCTGCCGCTATGCAGGCAGATTTTAAATACCTGCGACGCCTGCTACAGGAAACCCACCCCGGCCTTTACCGCTACAATACCAAAGAACAGATGAACCACAAAATGGACAGCCTGTATGGTTTATTAAATACAGAAATGAAGTTTTATGATTATTACAGGTTGCTTGCTTTGCTTGTTGCAGATATACGCTGTGCACATACAACCATCGTTCCGGCTTCAGATTTAGGGAAATTACTTTTAAATTTTAAAACATTTCCCTACTGGGTATTTTCTATTGAAGACATTGTTTATTGTACAGGAATTGCAACCAGTGACTCGGTTGTAAAACCAGGGTTTGAGTTGCTCTCTATCAACGGCCAATCTATTGACTCCATCAGGAAGATAATTTTTAAACATTTATGGGCGGATGGTTATATAGACATTAGCAGAAAGCGTATGCTGGATGAAAATTTTTTCTCCTTGTTTTATTATTTATTTGTGGCACAGCCAGATACTTTTTCTATAATATGCAAAACGCCTGATGGGAAAATAGTACATCACAGCGCCCCTGCACAAACATTAACAGTATCACAAAAAAACCTTATTCAAAACCCGGTGAACAAAGAATTACTGGCGGCTCATTCGGAACGAAATAAATTAAATCAGCAAAAAAAATGGCGCATTAAGATGTACAAAGAATATAATGCTGCTGTAGTTACAATTACAGGATTTGGGGGAGGGGCAAATGGTGATGAGGCTGCAAAGAAAATGCGTGACTTTATGGATGCTTCATTGAAAAAAATTAAAAATAGCAATGCCAGCAATCTCATTATTGACCTTCGTCATAACGGCGGAGGCTGGGATAATCAGGGAGAGGAATTGTTTACGTATTTAATAGATACCCCCGCATATTACTACCGGAAATTTCATACAGTAACAGATAGCTCGGAATTTTTACAATACTCTTCTGTTTCGAAAGAGGAGCTAAAGAACATAAAGAATGAACTTATCCCGGAAGCAGACGGTACATTTACTGTGAAAGAAGAATATAATTCCACACTATCTAAACAAATACCTAAATCAAATAGGGTTAAGGGTAAAATTTATTTTCTGGTAGATGGCGCAAGCGCTTCAACCACTGCTGAATTTTCTGCGGTAGCACATAGTAATAAAGTGGGAGTTTTTATTGGTGAAGAAAGCGCCGGTAATTATACCGGTGGCAATGGTGGTGAATTTATTTCACTAACATTACCCGCCACTAAGATACAGGTTGGCGTTCCCTTGCTTTATTATAGCAATGCGGTTAATGAGCCTTTGCTGGAAGGTAGAGGAACAATACCAGACTATATTGTTCCGTACAATATTAAGGATGTACTGACAGGTGCAGATACACAATTGAATTTCACTTTTGATTTAATAAAAAAAGGGCGGAAATAAAACTTATACTTTAAAAATTATTTATGTACAAGTTACTCCCCATTTTCTTCATCTTCGTTTCTGCTTTTACCATTTCATTCGGGCAAAATAAGCAAGATAAAAAACTATCAAAAAGCCTTTATAAACTAATTTCTGAGCGGCTAACAGATATCTCTCCCGGCTGTGTAGTATTGGTTGTAAAAAAAGATAAAGCCATTTACAGGAAAGCATTTGGCCTTGCCAATACAGAACTGAATATTCTTATGCAGCCTGATATGCTTTTTAGAACAGGTTCTATGGGTAAGCAATACACAGCCATGGCCATTATGCAATTAGTTGAGCAAGGTAAAATTGGCTTGCAGGACAGTATTCAAAAATATATCAAAGACTTTCCATCAAAAGGCTATACAATTACTATTGAAAACCTTTTGACAAATACATCAGGTATAAAAGATTACTTATCAGAAATTTCAAATCCTTCAAAACAAAAAGAATCTTACACGCCAAAAGATGGTGTGGATTATATAAAAGATGAACCGCTTAATTTTAAACCAGGCAGTGAATACCGGTACAGCAATTCAAATTTTTATTTACTGGGCTACATTATTGAAGTAATAACAGGCAAAATATTTGAAACTTATTTGCAGGAAAATGTATTGAACAAAGCCGGTTTAAAAAATACTTTTTACATCCATCCTGAAAAAAATATGCTGAACATGCCGCAGGGCTATTCAAAATTTGATGGAAAAATTGAAAAAGCAATATTACAGGAAGTAACTGTAATGTATGCTGCAGGCGCATTGATTAGTAGCGCTGATGATATTTATAAATGGCACAGAGCGCTGTACAATCTGCAATTGGTAAAAAAAGAAACACTGGAAAAGGCAACAGCTCCATTCAGGTTTCCCGACGGCACTTTATCTGAATATGGATATGGCTGGTTTATAAAAAATATTGAAGGCAGCAAAACGATTGAGCATAGTGGTTCTACAGATGGGTTTCAATCAGATGAAATTTATCTGCCAGATGAAAATGTTTTTGTTGTTGCATTATACAATTGCTACGAAGCTGATATGGATTGGCAGCTATTGACCAATGACATTGCACGGCTTGCAATTGGGAAGCCCTTAAACAATGAACTTAAATTAAATGAAGGCATATTGAAACAATACGCTGGAACGTATGAAGTAACCCTAAAAAATGTTAATCATAAATTGATAGTAAGTTTTGAAGATGGAATACTTTTTATTGAAGCATCAAACCCCGATGACAGGTTACCTAAAGTGCAATTGCATGCTAAAAGTGAAAATGAATTTTATATAAAAGAGGCAGCATTAAAATTTGAATTTATAAAAGACACTAATAATTCTTTTAAAATAATTACTTATAATAACCGTGGCAAAGACGCTGAATGGAAGAAGATAAAATAAATTATCTATAAACCTGGTTATAAAATTATAAACTATATATCATGAAACAAATCTCCACATCAGTCCTTCTTTTTTCGATCTTGCTGCTTACCAGTTGCAGCAAAGACATTTTAAAAAGCTACGACAAAAGAATTATTGGCACCTGGGAAATTACCAATGTAAGAAATTATGGGTTTGGTGGTAATACGGACAATTTACCTTTCAGCAGCGGAAAGTTCACCTTCTTTGAAAATGGAAGTTTGGAGTACATTACTTCTGCTAATGTAATATTTAAAGGTAGCTGGCAAATAGAGAAAAAGATAAAGAATGATAAAACAGTTCATAGTCTGTAAATAACTGCTGTTGATTTTACCAACCAGCAGGTACTGGCAGAATATTACGATGATATCAACTTTGTAAGCACCAATCATTTTAGGGCGGATATTATCTACAATTTTCACACTTATGTAACTCATTTTAAAAGATAGTATTTGTAACAGGGAACAAACCAAACAACGATTAAAAATCAATTATGTTTAAGTCAATATTTTTTATGTTGCTGTTTATATTTGCCGGTTCTATTTTATTTGGGCAAAATAAGCAGAGCCAGTTATTATCAAAAAAACTGGATGAATTTATATCAGCAAAATTTAAACGCACAGAGCCGGGTTGCGAAATACTGATTGCCAAAAAAGGAAAAGTGATTTATAAAAAGGCCTTTGGCAGTGCCAGTATTGAGCTGAATACACCAATACAACCTGATATGGTGTTCAACATTGGCTCCATTACCAAACAATTTACAGCAGTTTGTATTTTACAGTTGGTGGAGCAGGGTAAAATATCGCTGCAGGATAGTTTGCAGCAATACGTAAAGAGTTTCCCCTCAAAAGGCCATACCATTACAATTGAAAACTTATTAACCCATACTTCAGGCATAAAAGATTATTTACAGATTGATTACGGACAGCCTTACATGGAAAGATGGGATTTTAGCCCTGAAGCCGTTATTGATTCTTTTAAAATGCAACCATTGGAATTTGAACCAGGCACAAAATTTCAATACAGTAATTCCGGCTATTTTTTATTGGGATACATTATTGAAACCGTAACCGGAAAAACCTGGCAGGAATATTTAAAGCAAAATATTTTTGTGCCACTTGGTTTTACCCATACATACACCGACAGCCCCAATGAAATTATTCCTGGAAAAGTATCTGGTTATAAAAATAATAATGGACATTTTGAAAAAGCAGACTACTGGAGTGCCACGCTGCCTTATGCAGCAGGAGCAATTATTTCCAATGTGGAAGATTTATTTAAATGGCACAAAGCATTATACAGCTACAAAATATTAAAAAAAGAAACACTTGAAAAAGCATTTACTTCTTTTACATTAAAAAACGGTACTGCCACTGGATATGGTTACGGTTGGTTTTTAAAAAATTACGGTAATACAAAATCTATAGAACATTCGGGTGCTATAACTGGATTTTTGAGTAATGAAATTTATTTCCCAAAAGAGGATGTGTTTATTGCTTTACTGTTTAATTCTGACAATGCGCCAAGAGATGAATTTTCAATACCACTTTGTGAAACCGTACTGGAAAAATCTTTTCAACCCGAAATAAAAATTAATGAACGGTTGTTGAATACATATACAGGTACTTACAGATTAACTTCAGACACATCAAAAACAATTACCATTACAAAAGAAAAAGACCGTTTGATGGCTGCTGTATCCGGGCAAACCAGTTTTCAATTATTATTTCAATCAGAAACAAAAATTTTGTTTAAAAATATTGCAGATGCAACAGCTGAATTTGTAAGAGAGAATGGCAATGTGGTTAAACTCGTTATTTACCAAAACGGAATATATGAATGGGCAAAAATTAAATAGGTAATTTAAAAAATGCGTCAGAATATAAATGTATTGCAGGTGTATGAGGCTCATAATGATTTCCACACTATTCTATTTTATTTACTATTTAAAACAGCATTGGTCTGAACATTCAGCAGAAAAATTTATCAAATGAAAACTAAACCAGTCATGAACAAATAAAAAATAACTTTACCCCAAAAACCAAACACATCAAAAATTAACTTTGTAGCTCGTACTCCTTCCACCCCCTTCTTCCTTTATCAGTATTCCTTTTTGCAGCAAATCACTGATATCCCTTAAAGCTGTATCGGCAGAGCATTTTGCAATCTTTGCCCATTTGGAAGAATTTAGTTTACCGTCAAAGCCATCCAGTAATTTATTGAGCATTAATTTTTGACGGCTATTCAAAAGGGCATCTGCATGTTTATTCCAAAAGCCAGCTTTCTTAAAAACAATCGCAAGCGTTTCGTCAGTAGCAGTTAAAGCATGCTGCAAACAACTTAAAAACCAGCGCAGCCAATTTGTTATATCCAGCGAATCCTTTTGCGTTTCTTCAAGAATGGCATAATAAGCATTTCGTTCTTTTCTTATTTGTGCCGACATACTGTAAAAACGGCTTTCGCTATTATCCCATCTTGCAAGCTGCATATCTGTTATAGCTCTTGTTATTCGCCCATTGCCATCATCAAAGGGGTGTATGGTTACAAACCATAAATGAGCAATGGCAGCTTTAATAACCGGGTCAATCTTTTCTTTGCTGTTTATCCATTTAAGAAATGCAGCTATTTCATCGGCGAGCAAATCGGAGTCCGGGGCCTGGTAATGTACTTTCTCCCTACCCATTGGTCCGGAAACCACCTGCATAGGATCGGTATTTTCGTTATCACGCCAGGCACCCACAACAATTTTATGCATGCCGCTTCTGCCGGTGGGAAACAAAGCTGCATGCCATCCAAACAGCCGGTCTTCGGTAAGAACATTTTTATAATTTTGTGTTGCGTCCAGCATCATTTCCACTACTCCTTCTACATTTCTATCAGCCGTTACCAGGCCTGCTATATCCATGCCCAGCCGCCTTGCAATAGATGATCTTACCTGATCGGGGTTCAGCATTTCGCCTTCTATCTCGCTCGATTTTAAAACATCCAATGTGAGTGTATGTAAGTTTGCTTCTGCCTGCAGATTAAAACCTAAATGCTGCATCATGCCCAGCAATTTCCCCTGCTGCTGATGTATTTTTGCCAGCAAACCTGATAATTGTTTCTCCTGCCAGGTAAAATGCGGCCAATTCTTTTGCTGATATATATAGTTGGCCATTGGAAATTTTTTGCGGTGAATATACCGCTTATTCTCCGCAAAATTTATTATTCACCGCAAATTGTGCGGTGAATAAGCTCATTAATCTCCGCATTGCAGATATATTTCTCTTTAAATAAAAGTTCCTATGTAGCATGCTGTAAAATGATCCCCCTAAAAATCACTAAAAGATAAAATAAAAACACTGCCTTCTCCTTCCCTGCTCTGCACCTGTATATTGCCTTTGTGCAGCAGCATAATTTGTTTGCACAGGCTTAGGCCCACACCGCTGCCGGTTTTTTTAGTGCTGAAAAAAGGGATAAATATTTTGTCCAGCAGTTCTGCAGATATGCCGCCGCCATTATCAGCCACTTTAATAAAAAGTTTATTGTTTTCCTGCATAGCCGATAAAACAATGCGGGGGTTAGGCTTTTCTTTTACCGCTTCCAGCGCATTTAATACCAGGTTAATCAATACCTGTTCTATAAGGTTCACATCTGCAGCTGCCACAAGGCCAGGCTCTTTTAGTATTACTTCCAGCTCTATATTTTTCTGATCAAGGGTGGGCTGCATAAGGGTTTGCAGGTTTTCAAACATTTCCCTTACAAAAACTTTTTTAAGATGCAGTGTAGTAATTTTATTAAGGTTGCGGTAGGTTTCTGCAAATTTTAATAAGCCTTCGCTGCGGCGCTGTATGGTTTCAAGACCAAGTTCCAGGTCGTCCCGGTCGCCGTTGTGGGAATGGGAAAGAGAAGCGTTTTGTAACAGCCGGCTTTTTAAGGTGGCAGCAAGAGAAGAAATAGGTGCAACAGAATTCATAATTTCATGCGTCATTACGCTAAGTAATTTTTGCCAGGCTTTTGCTTCTGTTTCGTCAAGCGCTTCATTAATATTTTGAAAGGCTATCAGTTTATTTATTTTTCCATCTGTTTGAAACATGGTGGCAGCCAGTAATATTTTTACCTGGCTGTTTTCTTTGGTAATGCTGGCTATTGTTGTTTCGCCGGGTCGTATGCTTAAGACTGCTTCATACAAATGAGCATCTCTTTTTTGCAGGGAGTGAATGGTTTTTAAATAAGGAATCTCCATCATTTTTTTAAAGGTATCATTCATCCAGTTCATTTCTCCCGATGCTGTTTCGTAAGAAATAATACCGGTATCTACCAGTTCTAAAATTTTTTGCAGGTACTGGTACTGCGTTTCTTTTTCTTTACTGATAACTTTAAAAGTGCTGTTGATATCATTAAATCCCTTGCGCAGCAACTGCAGTTCGGAGGGCGCCTGCTTTACATTAAAGTGTCTTGAAAAATCACGGTAATGAATAGACTCCACAAATTCCTGCACTTCCTCCTGAGCTTTTTTAAGCATCTGGTAAATGAGGTACATTAAAAATAAAAGTTCGGGTACCAGCAGGCCGGCATAAAAATAATTTTTATTTACCAACAGCCATGCCGCCGCAGCCATCAGCAAAAAAAGTGCTGCCAGTTTTATAAATAACCGCCATTCGTATTTTTTAAACATCATATTTTTATTTCAGGCTATTTTAAAATAAAGTATAGCTTGGGATTTTATTTATATTTTTTTCAGCATGCATTTTTTTTGTGTCTGTATTTTTATTGCGTATTTAAAGACCTGCCATCTCAATGTGCTGTTCCTAACGGAGCAGGATTGCAATTTTTTATTTTCTACAAAGCTGTGGCTCCGATGGAGCCAAAATACAACGTTCAACTATAATTCATCAATAATAAATCAACTACCAAGAAAAGCATACTGCTCAGTTCTGCCTCTTTAAATAGAAGCTATGAAACATGGAGCGGTGGGAGTTCCCCCTTTAGGGGGCGGAGGGGGTTACATATCATACTTACTCAACCTCCTGTACAACGCCGTTCTTGTAAGCCCCAGTTCCTTTGCAGCTTTGGTTATATTTCCGCTATGCTTTTCTATTACTCTTTGTATGGCATTCCGTTCTACTGTGCTAAGACGCAAATCCTTTTCTTCATCTGAAGGCAACAACTGATTTTCTAATGAAGAAAAAATTAAATCATTTTCATGAATCATATCTTCTTCGCTCATAATAACAGCACGCTCTATTACATACTGCAGCTCTCTTACGTTTCCCGGAAAATGATATTCGCTTAATTTATTTAATGCTGCCGCATCCAACTGCATATCGGGTTTAAAATATTTGGCAGCATATAATTTTACAAAATGTTTTGCCAGCAGGCTGATGTCATCTGCTCTTTTTCTTAAAGGCGGTATCGTAATTTCTACGGTGTTAATGCGGTAAATCAAATCTTTTCTAAACCGGGCTTCGTTTGCCAGCTCTGTAAAAGGAACATTGGTGGCACAAATTAAACGGATGTCTAAAGCGATGAGCTGGTTAGATCCCAGCGGTATCACCTGCCTGTTTTGCAACACAGATAATAGCCTTGCCTGCTGCTGTAAACTTATATTGCCTATTTCATCTAAAAAAAGTGTGCCTCCATTGGCCGCTTCAAATCTTCCCATCCTGTCTTCCTTTGCATCTGTAAAAGCCCCTTTTTTATAGCCAAATAATTCGCTTTCAAAAAGAGTTTCTGTTAAGGACCCTGCATCTACTTTTACAAAAGGTTTTGTGGCCCGCAACGATTTTTGGTGAATAGCTTTTGCTACCAAATCTTTG
>JAYVGA010000382.1:0-3170 GCA_043772635.1 Chitinophagaceae bacterium | reverse complement strand
GTTTTACCTTGTAGAAGGAAAGTTATTTACTGATGACCAGTTAAATATGCTGGAGCAGCAGCGGGGCAGCAAATACAGTACAGCACAAAGAGAAATGTATAAAACTATTGGAGGCACGGCACAACTGGACCAGGGCTATACTGTTTTTGGTGAAGTGGAATCAGGCATTGAAGTAATTGGAAAAATTGCTAATGTGCAAAGAGATGGCAACAATAGACCAGTGGGTGATGTCAGGATGAAAATGGAACTGATCAAATAAGGGTTTCAAAAGTTTAAAAGGTTTAAGAGGTTTTGCATTGTATATTTTAAATTAGTGTAATTAGTGTTTTATAATTCTTAAAATCAAAAAAAAATATACCTTGCAGCCACAAAATTTTTACAACATATAAAATAATAAATAATGAGTTTTCCTGCCAATTTAAAATATACCAAAGACCATGAATGGATTTTGATGGATGGCAATACTGCTACCATTGGTATTACCGAATTTGCACAGCATGAGCTGGGCGATATTGTGTATGTAGATATAAATACCAAAGGAAAATCTTTGGCAGCCGAAGAAGTTTTTGGTACGGTAGAAGCAGTAAAAACTGTAAGTGATCTTTTTTTGCCTGCAGCCGGAACCATCACAGAAATAAATCCTGCACTGGAAGCCAAGCCGGAACTGGTAAACAGTGATCCTTATGGAGAAGGATGGATGATTAAAATGACAGTAGATAACCCTGCAGATATTGAAAGCTTAATGGATGCAGCAGCTTACCAAGCGTTGGTAAGCTGATAATGAAAGCTTTTATTTTTGTACACAGTATTACATCTATTCTGTTTTAAAATATTTTTTTAATCATATTGCATATTAAGAGAGCATACCAAAACTATGCTCTCTGTTTTTTAAATACCCTTAACCCCGGTTTTTTATGCCTTCAAATAAATCTTTTATCAATGGTTTTGCACCAGCTATTGTATGGTGGCTGATTGTTCTGGTACTGATGTGCACACCTGGCTACGATTTACCAAAACTCGGCGACTGGACGGAGCTTATAAGCCTGGATAAACTGGTTCATATAATAATATTTGGTTTAATGGCTTATCTTTTTATGAGGCCGGTTGCAAAAAGAGATAATGAACCATCCGCTAAAAAAAATTATTTTTTAAAAATCGCAATAGCCATTTCTATATGGGGTATTACAACAGAGTTTATTCAGCAGTTCTGGATTCCCGGCCGCAGCTTCGATCTTTGGGATTGGGCGGCGGATACCATCGGTGCATCAATAGCTTTTTTTATCAGCAAAAAACGCCTTGCCCGTTCATAAATTGGGCGCATGCCGCAGAGGATTGGGAATCTTATAATCCAATGTAAAGTTTTAAATAATTTTTTAAAGGTGCACAAGCCTGCGGTAAGCTGCAAGTATACATGCCGCCGTTTTAATTACTGCATATAACATAAAATTATTTCTACCTTAGTGCGCTAAAATTAACTCAATGAAAAAAATTTACTTTTGCCTTGTTCTTATTTTGGTAATAAATGTGCAGATGGTTAAATCCCAATCTGTTTCTCCTTCAGTAGCTAATTTTAATAAATTAGCAGCCACAGAGCAAACTTTTGCTCCTCCAAAATTTTTAAAAATTGGTAACGAAAAATCGGTAGAAAAAGAAGCCCTTCCCGTTCGTTATCCCATGCCTCCCGGTGCTATTAAAAAATATCAGCCAGATTCTTTAAAAAACAGCCAACCATCCAATAGTGTAGCGGCTGCTTCTCCCGCTGCATTAAATAATTTTATTGGCTTAAATGATAATGCCACTACTATTCCGCCGGATGTACATGGCGAGGCCGGGCCCAATCATTTAATGGTAGTACATAATTCAGAATTTTTGGTGTCCGATAAAGCCGGCGCATTAATTACTAAACTTTCTTCCACTGCTTTTTGGAGCGGGGTTAGCCCTGCCGGAGCAGGCGATCCGCATATTAATTACAATAAATATACTAACAGGTGGATGATGGTTGCACAATCAAATGTTGCGGCTACATCGGCACTGCTTGTTGCGGTATCGCAAACAAGCGACCCAACTGGCAACTGGGCCAGATATGCATTTGATGTGGACGCCACAAATACTAACTGGTTTGATTATCCGCTTGTAGGTTTTAATCAAAACTGGCTGGTAATAGCCGCTAATAATTTTACTGTTGCTGCAAGCACTTTTGCAGGAAGCCAGATATATATTTTTGATATGGCTGCTTTATCTGCCGGTGCTGCCGTAAATTTTGGTGCAAATGCACAGGTAATTCAAAATGCCACAGGCCAGGGAGGAAGTTTATCTCCGGTTACCGTTTATGAAACCGGTGCACCTACCAATACCATGAATATTTTACAAACATGGAATGGCAGTGCAGCCGCTCTTCGCCTTACTTCGCTTACAGGAAATATACCCTCAGTTGTATGGAATACCGGCACTGCAGTTTTCCCTATTGGCCCTACACCCTGGGCAGGCACTTCGGGAGTAACCAATAATAATTCTTCTCCACAGGCAACTGAGCCAAGAAAAATAAACTCGGGCGACAATCGCATGTGCAATACCGTAATGGTAAACGGAAAAATATGGGGAGTGCATCATGTTTTTTTACCACAGGCCACACCGGACAGGGCTGCCATTCAATGGTGGCAATTGCAGGCTGATGGTACAGTTTTGCAAAATGGATTTATAGATGATGGTGTACCTGATGTGCACAGAACTTACCCAAGTATCGCAGTAAATACAAATGAAGAAGTATTAATAGGATACAGCAAGTCTACCACTACAGGTTTTGTGTCAGGAGCTTATTCTTTTAGAAACAGCAGTACCCTGCCAAACACTATGGATAATGAAGTAGTTTATAAAAATGGGTTGGCAGCTTACTGGAAAGATTTTGGCGGAGCAAGATGCCGCTGGGGAGATTACAGTAATACTTGCCTCGACCCTGTAACAGGAAGATTTTGGACCCTGCAGGAAATTGCCAATACCCGCAATGGAGCGGGTACTGTAGATAACGATTCAAGATGGGCTAGCTGGTGGGCCGAAGTAGCACCTTCTGCTCCTGCAGCTTCTGTATTTTTTGTAAACCCCGGTATTAATGTTTCCGAAACAGGTACTACCGGCACATGCCCAAGGTATAAGGATATTACTATTCCGGTTGG
>JAYVGA010000381.1:0-5020 GCA_043772635.1 Chitinophagaceae bacterium | reverse complement strand
AAGAAAACACACTTGTTGATAATTTTAGAAGAATAGAAAGACAATTCAATATGACTGGTTGTACAGTTAATGGTGTGAATCAAACTAATTATGAACATGATTATAGTATTGAAAGAGTTCTGAACAAAATAACATTTCCAGAGGGAACAGTAAATTTCTTTTACGAAAATGGCCGCTTGGATTTACGTGGAGGGAAACTTTTAAAAAAGATTGAAGTTAGAAATAACAATTCTGAATTAATCAAAGGTGTTCTCTTTGAACAAGATTATTTTAATGCCAATGGCTGTACTGATCAACAATGCTATAGGCTAAAATTAAATGCAATAAAATTTTATGATAATCTAAATAATATTTTACCAGGCTATAGTTTTGAATATAATTCACTCCCTCTTCCCAGAAGATATTCTTTAAATCAGGATTTTTTGGGCTTTTATAATGGAGACCATGGCATTAATCAAAAAGATTATGTACCGAAGTTGTATTATAAAAGTAATCAGCAAAAAAACACATATATACCATTCCCCTTGCCTGAAGAAAGCTATCAACTTATTTGTGGAAATGCATCATTAACACC
Source organism: Chitinophagaceae bacterium (assembly GCA_043772635.1). Lineage (GTDB taxonomy): Bacteria > Bacteroidota > Bacteroidia > Chitinophagales > Chitinophagaceae > Ferruginibacter. The sequence continues at coordinate 4,446 of JAYVGA010000381.1, read as the reverse complement.
AATTCTAAATTATGCAAAAGCGGGAAGTTTAGAAAAAATCACATATCCAACGGGTGGGTATTCAATTTTCGACTATCAGCTAAATTCTTTCAAATTCTTAGGTCACGATATTCAAGGTGGAGGTTTGAGAATATTATCCCAAAGTTTGTATGAAAACAATAGTTTACGAAAAAAACTTTTGTACAATTATGATAATGAGGATGGTACTACTTCTGGCCAAATAAACAATTTGCCGAATTTTACTAATTATGTTTTGCTCCCTGGTTATTTCTCTCTGATTGCACTATCTAGATATCAAAATATAAATAATCGGTTAGAGATTACAGGTAGTTCTAATATTGGGTATAGCAGGTTCCGTATTGATGAGCAGAACAATGGCTATATAGTCAATAATTATACAAACATTTCAGAATATCCAAATTTGTATCCCGGCAATTTTATTTTTCCAATCGACCCCGCTAGTTTAAGCAGCACTTTCACAGCTAATTTAAATACAATAGTAAATGAAGGAACTGCTCCCAATATTTATCAAAATATGGACGAAAAAAGAGGAAAATTAAAATCATCATTCATTTTTGATAAAAATAATAATTTGCTCAAGTCAGTTACTAACAATTACAGCAATTTTTTATATGACATTATTGAAGAAAAACAGCCAGTAATATGTGGCCCAGAGCCTTACAATAATTATGTATTTCATGATAATCCGCACGTAATTTATAAATCAGATTTGGCTTCCGAAAATTTTTTTTTAACAAACTCAATAACTGATGAAAAAGTTTCTGGGTATAGCGGATATGTAAGAAGGGAAAATAATTTCCTTTATAATGCCAATAAACCGTTTTTGATAGAAAAGCAGATTACTGTTAATAATGCTGATTTGATTAAAGAAAAAATATTTTATCCTTATGATCCGGAAGTGTCATCATTGCCAAATATGAGTACTTTAAATGATAGAAATATTTTACTACCTGTTAAAACGATGAAATATAAAAACAATAAACTTCTATTTACAAATTTGACTTCATTTTCAACTTTTAATGGTAATTACATATTTCCTAATTTAGTAAGTGATGCAATTAGCAATAATCAATTAGAACCTAAGTATATTTTTACTCAATATGACAATTTAGGCAACATACTTGAACAACAAAAAGCGAATGATGTAAAGGAAGTTAATTTGTGGGGATATAACTCAAGCCACTTAGTTGCAAAGATTATAGGTACTACCTATGATATTGCTAAAACATATATTACTCAAAATATTTTAGACGCACCAGCAAATGATGGTGCATTACGAATTCATTTAAATAATTTGCGGAGTATACCTGGAGCCTTAGTAACGACCTACACTTACAAGCCTTTAGTAGGTATTACCAGTCAAACGGACCCCAACAACAAAACTACCTATTACGAATACGATGCCTTCAACCGCTTAGCTTTAATTCGTGACCACGACAACAGCATCCTCAAAAAAATATGTTACAACTATGCCGGGCAAACTGAGAATTGTACCTATTATTACAATACCCAACAAAGTGCAGCTTTCACAAAAACCTGCCCTGTTGGTCAGCAAAGCTCATCTGTAACATTTACTATATCTGCAAACGCATTTTCTTCAACTGTAAGTGTTATAGATGCAAATAATATGGCGATAGCATATATGAATGCAAATGGCCCGGCTTATGCAAATCAGTATGCTGCGTGTACAGCCATTGCATGCACTGGCATTGATAAAAAAATTATTAATGGAATATGCGAAACAGGCATTTTAGGTGAGATTTCTACTGTAAGAAGTGGTACTAATTGTATTACAAAATGGGGGTACTTCTTTTCTGACGGCACTTATGTATATGCCTATTCTACAACAACTCCAACTCAGGGGGGAGGATGTATATAATTAATAGAACAAAATATTAAAATTTTATTTATGAATAAGTTAGTTGCTTTAATTTTTTCAGCTTTTGTGTTTGCTGGTATTTATACCTTTTCTGTGCCCGCTATTGATGGTACTTCAATAAGTTTGGGCAATTTTCAGGGAAAGAAAATATTAATGGTAAATACTGCTTCTACAAGTATGTACACTCCACAATACGCCCAGTTAGAACAATTGTTTCAAAAGTATAAGGATAGCCTGGTGGTAATTGCTTTTCCCAGCAATAGCTTTAATCATGAGCCGTCTAATAATGCGGCTATCAAAAATTTTATTGCTACCAATTATAATGCACACTTTTTAATAGCTGCCAAAGCCGATGTAACAGGCCAAAATCAATCGCCATTTTATAAATGGCTTACCCATTTTACACAAAACGGCATAGCCGACAGGCAGATAAAAAATGATTTTGATAAATTCCTGTTTGACGGCCAGGGTAATTTAATAGGGCATTTTCATCCTGCTGTTAATCCAATGGATGCAGTAATTCAGGATGCTATCGAAGGTCGTTAAGTTTGATTTTTTATATAATCAATTATGTTGAATTATGATTAAAGCATTAATTTTTAAGATATCTATTTTATTTTTGTTTGTATCTATCCCCACTTATATAAGTGCACAACAGGTAAATTATGTGCGTACCTGGGATGCTACAGCACCGGAGCAAAACCCCAATACATTAATGACCCGGCCATTAAAAGATGTAAAACAGGCCACCCAATATTTTGATGGATTAGGAAGGCCACTTCAAACAGTATTGAAGCAGGGTTCAATGATAACCAATGCCACACCCACAGACATGGTAAGCCCGGTAGTGTATGATGCTTTTGGCAGGGAGCAGTTTAAATATTTACCTTATGCAGAGCCTGCATCCAATGATGGCAGTTTTAAACTAACCCCATTAACACAACAGGCCGCATTTTATAATTCATCAAATACCAACTCACCCATTGCAGGGCAAAACGAAACTTTTTTTTACAGCAAAACAAATTTTGAAGCATCGCCATTAAACAGGCCAACCGATACTTATGCACCCGGCAACAGCTGGGTGGGCAGCGAAGCCAACCCCGACCCTGCACAAAGAAGAAATGTGCAGATGAAATATTTTATTAACACAGCAATAGATGCTGTAAGAATATGGAATGTAACCGACAATGCCACGCTCGGAAATTTTGGAACCTATGCATCTACGCAAACCTATCCTGCAGGAGAGTTGTATAAAAACATTACTATTGATGAACACAAAAAACAGGTAATAGAATTTAAAGACAAAGAAGGAAAAGTAATTCTAAAAAAAGTGCAGCTAACCGCTGCCAGCGATGATGGTACAGGAAGCGGCTACCCCGGCTGGTTATGCACGTATTATATTTATGATGATTTAAATAACCTGCGTTGTGTACTGCAGCCGGCTGGGGTAGAAGCAATAATTCCCTGGTGGACATTAACCAATATAGCTGTTTTAAACGGGCAGTGTTTTCGTTACGAATACGACCAGCGCAACCGCATGATAATGAAAAAAGTGCCGGATGCAGGAGAAGTATATATGGTGTATGATGCAAGAGACAGGTTAGTATTAATGCAGGATGCTAAAATGAGGGTAGGTACGGTAAAATGGATGTACACTAAATACGATGATTTAAACCGCCCCCTCGCCACCGGATTGTGGCCCAGTATCTTAACCTGGGCACAGCATGCACCACTTGCAAAGGATGTTATTACTTACCCCGGCACTGCCCTGAGCGGGCACGAAGAACTAACCCGAACCTTTTATGACAGTTATACCTGGCCCGATGATATAAGCGCCAATGTAAACCCATTTGGTACATTAAGAAGCACCCTTGATGATGCAAACTTTAATAACCCAACTATAACTACTACAACATATCCCTACTATCAGGCTCTCACACAAAGCAGCGCTTTAAAAGGAATGGTTACCGGCAGCAGGGTAAAAATACTTTACCCTCCGGGCGGCACTGGGCCCGTATATTTATACAGCATTAGTTTTTACGATGATAAAGGCAGGCCAATACAAAGCCAGATGCAAAATATAACTACCGGTACAGATATAAGCACCACACAATACAACTGGGCAGGGCAGCCAATGATAACTGCACTGCGGCAGCAAAAAGGCGGAGCAATAAATCCACAAACCACAGTGGCAGTAACACAAATGAGCTATGACGATTTAGGAAGGCTGACAAAAACAGAAAAAAAATTAAGCAATACACTTGTTCCTGTAAACAATGTGATGGGTGCAATGACGGCCTATACCACCACATCAGAAATGCAATATAATGCAATGGGGCAGTTAAAGAAAAAAACATTGGGCAATAAACCCGGTACTAACACTATTCCGGTTACACCCCTTGCAAAATTAGAATACGAATACAATATCCGTGGCTGGCTGCTATCTGTAAATAAAGATTATGTAACCAATGCAGGCAACCCAGATCAGTATTTTGGCATGCAGCTGGGCTACGATAAAAATGGCACGCTCAGCACATTTGTGCCGC
>JAYVGA010000380.1:0-2091 GCA_043772635.1 Chitinophagaceae bacterium | reverse complement strand
GCTTGCGATAAAGTTACGGGATTTAATAAACTTTATCAGGACCTGGAACGCTCCATTAATGTGAGCGGCAAAAGTAAAAGCACCCTTACCAACTATGGCAGGCACCTGGCTCACCTGGCATTGCATTTTAATCAACTGCCCACTGAACTTGACCAGGAACAGGTACTCGATTACCTTCACTTCGTTAAAGCCAAAGGCAGTCCTTCAGCTACTTTTTTTAAGTTCACCGTGTATGGCATGAGGGCTGCCTGCAAGCTCAGCGGCCTGCCTTATCAGCAATTTAGTTTACCGGCTATTCAAAAAACCAACAAACTTCCATCGGTACTCAATGCGTCAGAAGTAAAAGCGCTTTTTAAAGCCTGCACCTTACTCAAACACCGGCTGCTGCTGGGGCTGTGCTATGGCTGTGGCCTGCGTTGCGGCGAAGTACGTAATCTGCGTATTGGTGATATTGACCTGGAGCGAAGGCTGCTGCATGTGCGCCAGGGCAAAGGGAACAAAGACCGCATAGTGCCATTGGGTAATATGCTGCAGCGTGGTATTAAAACATACATTGACACACAAAGGCCCCACCTATTTTTATTTGAAGGCAATGACGGACAGGCCTTTTCACAGCGGGGTGCTCAATGGGTAATGAGCCAGGCTTTAAAGAAAACCAGCATTGTAAAACAAGAGGTATCGCTGCATACTTTACGGCACAGTTATGCCACCCATTTATTAGAACAGGGTGTAAGTATCCTTACCATAAAAGAACTCCTGGGGCATGCACATATTGATACCACCATGGTCTACCTGCACCTGGCAAGACCTGTACTAACGCATACCATTAGCCCAATGGATACACTCTATAATCAACAGGGTTAATGAAGGCTGCTATAGAAGTGGCTAATGTGCTCCAGGCGCATTGGCCACAGGTAGAGCAATCGCCTGTCATCAACCGCTGGCAACTGCGTACACTTGGTGCCGTAATGCGCTGCCGCAGCTCCGCCATGGGCAGCCATGTAGATGGCTGTACAGACTGCGGGCACCTGCGTATCAGTTATAATAGTTGTCGTAACCGCCATTGCCCTAAGTGCCAGGGCAGGCAAAGAGAGCAGTGGATACAAAACCGGGAAGCAGAGTTGCTGCCCGTACCTTACTTCCATGTAGTGTTCACGCTGCCTGATACACTTCATTCATTGTGCCTCCATCAGCCTTCAACTATGTACAACATTTTATTTGATTCAGTATGGGATACCATAAATTGTTTTGGCCATGATGCTAAATGGCTGGGTGCACAAACGGGTATGATAGCTATCCTGCACACCTGGGGACAAACGATGACACTGCATCCCCACCTGCATTGCATTGTACCGGGTGGCGGCTTAACCAAACAAAACAGGTGGCGTACGGCAAAGAGTGATGGCAAATATTTATTCAATGTAAAAGCCATGGGCACTGTGTTCAGGGGCAAGTTTATTGCACAGTTAAAAAAGCGGTTACCCCTGCATGTTACCACCAGTCTGATAGACAGCCTTTACAAACAGCCCTGGGTGGTGTTTGCCAAAAAACCTTTTGACAATCCGCTCAGTGTGATAGAATATTTAGGCCGCTACACCCATAAGATAGCCATCAGCAATCACCGCCTGCAAAAGCACGATAATGGTAAAGTAGATTTTACATACAAAGATTACAGGCATGGAGCAGTAACAAAAATAATGCAGCTGGATGCCATGGAATTTATACGCCGGTTTAGTATGCACATCCTGCCCAAAGGTTTTGTACGCATCCGGCATTACGGCATACTCAGCAGCAGCAGCAAACATGGCTGTGCACAAAAAATAAAAGCACTGTTACCCGCCATAAAAATACCTGCTTACATAAAGCCCAAAGCAAAACCCCAACCCTACAACCCCCGGCAATGCCCCTGCTGTAAAAAAGAAACCATGCAAACAGTAGTGTACTTTAAAAACAGGCCACCACCTGCATACTGGCAGCAACTGGCAACAGATCTATTAAAGGCAACAGCCTGATTTTTTTACTGCAATAAGCGGTGTGGCAGGGCTATGCACCCAACAAAAAAAACTACCCGGATGATGGTGAACAAAGCGT
>JAYVGA010000379.1:0-9387 GCA_043772635.1 Chitinophagaceae bacterium | reverse complement strand
CATTTTGAAGCTAATTATTTTAATAAAGTAACCAAAGATTTAATGACTTATGTTGACCGTTCTCCAATTGGGTTGAAAAATAAGTTAATTAATGGAGGTAGCCTTAAGAACTGGGGAGAAGAGTTTTCAGCTAACTGGAATCAAACTCTAAGGAGGGATTTGACATTAAATATTGGAGGTAATATTACTTTCTTAAAAAACAAGGTATTAAGTTTAAGTGACGAACTTCCTACTGGTGTATTGGAAAGGGGCTTCTTTAACAATTCAGCGGCCATAAGCAGGACTGAGCCTGGAATGCCAATAGCCTATTTCTATGGCTATAAAGTTGCGGGAGTATTTCAATCTTATAACGATGTATTAAAATCACCCATTCAGTCTTCATTAGGTGCGTATGGACCGGGAGATTTGAAATATGAAGATGTTAATGGTGATGGTGTTGTTGATAGCAAAGACAGGACAATGATAGGAAACCCAACACCTAAATTTACCTACGGTACCAATATTACACTTACTTATAAGTCATTCAATTTAGGTATAGATGTAGGTGGCGTGTATGGCAACCAGATATGGAGAACTTGGGGAGCTTTAGAATCGCCTTTTCAGCGTACAAATTATCCAGCAGAAAAATTGGGCAGGTGGCATGGTGAAGGAACATCTAACTGGGTGCCTATACTTAGCCTGGGGCACAGGGTAAATTACTGGGGTTCTACCTATAGTATTGAAGATGGCAGTTATTTCAGGATAAGGAATTTGCAGTTAGGCTATAACTTTGCTTCATCAGTGATATCAAAAGCAAAAATGAAAGCTGCAAGAATATATGTAAATGTGCAAAATCCTAAAACCTGGAAAAACAATACCGGTTACACCCCTGAATTTGGTGGAGGTGCTACGGCTTTTGGTTATGATAACGCAGGTGGCGCAATACCAGTTGTAACCACTATGGGCTTAAACATAACTTTTTAATTATAAAATACAATAAATTAAATAACTAAAAATTGTGATTATGAAAAAATATTTAATTGCTTTTTGGAGCATAATGCTGGCAACAATACTTTTGGTAAGTGTTTCTGGTTGCGAAAAATTTTTAGATAGGAAACCACTTACGGCTACTTTGGAGGATTTAAACCAGGGAAAACTGGAAAGCCAGGTGTATAATTTATATTATACATTACGCCAATGGAGTGGTTTTTCATCGTTACCATGGGTAGATTTTCACAGCATACGTGACGATGATGCTGAAAAAGGAAGCAGCCTTACCGATGGTGCAGAAATAACAACTGAATTTGAAACCTTTCAATACACGAAAGACGATTGGGCACCTAACTCTTATTGGAACGATCATTATTATATGATTAATATAGCCAATAATGCCATAGCAGATGCTGCCGAACTAAAGTTAGAAGACCCTGCATCATTAAGGAATATTGCCGAAGCAAAATTTTTCAGGGCATATTGCTATTTTGACCTGGTTAAAAATTTTGGAGAAGTACCTTTACTTACCGGTCGTATTGTAAGTCCAACAGACGGTATTAAACCAAAATCAACTGTTGCAGAAGTATATGCACAAATAGATGCTGATTTAACTTACGCCGCTCAAAATCTGCCACTTGATGATATTGAATATGGCAATGGATATAAGGGAAGGTTAACAAAAGGAGCTGCAAATACTATGTGGGCACAAACTTATCTGTTCAGACAAAACTGGGGTCAGGTAAAAGCACTTTGCACCCAAGTAATCGCTTCGGGTAAGTATTCTCTGGCGCCAACTTTTCCCGATGTTTGGAAAGACGGTAAGGATGGCGACCCAGGTTATGGTAAAAATGGTCCAGAGGCCATTTGGGAAATGCAGGCTTTTGAGGGGCAAAATGCTGTAAGTAATGCAGCGGTTGATCAATGGAGTTATTGGTCAGAATGCCAGAGTGTAAGGCAGGGCGGGGCAGGACCGGAGTGGAATTTAGGCTGGGGCTGGAATACACCAACAGATAATTTGGTAAATGGCTGGAATACTTTTGATGCTAATGATCCAAGGCAGCGTCAAACAATATTATTTTCTGGCCAAAGCGATGGCGGACCAGCTCAGGGTGGCTTTGGACTTACCCTACCACCATATAATGCATTGGGTACTGCCGGAAATATTGAAAGAAAATACTGGAACAAAAAGGTATATGGCGACCCGGGTATGAGGGCATATACTGGATATATAGGTGGAAATAGTGGTACTTATTGGATAAATCACCGCTTACTGCGTTATGCAGATGTTTTGTTAATGTTGGCCGAAGCTTCTAACGAAACTGGTGACGGGGTTACAGCTGCTGCAAATTTGGAAAAAATAAGAAAAAGAGCAAGGGGTACTACAAATGCATTACCTCCAATTGCTTTTGTGAACCAGGCACTAATGCGTACGGCCATTAAAAATGAGCGCAGGTTTGAATTTGCAATGGAAGGTTACCGTTTTTATGATTTGGTAAGATGGGGAGATGCTGTTAGTGCACTGGGGCCTTTGGGCTATACTAACAGGTGTCGTTTTTACCCCATACCGCAAAAAGCCATTGATTTATCAAAGGTAAATGGGGTTGAAATATTAAAGCAAAATCCTGAATGGTAAAAAATATCATAATAAATTTTATTCTTCATAATATAAAATAACAAAATGAAACTAAATATTAAACTAATTAAAATAGCCTTTTTTTGTTTGGCAGTTTTAATAGTAGCTGCCAGTTGTAAAAAGCTGTCCCGTCCTGCATTAGGAGATTTTCCAAGGGATGCAAATCCTACCTTTCCTTTATACCCGGGAGGACCATTAAAATTCTTTGCAGCTTTTGATGGCTCCAGTACAAATCCACTTATGAATGCAGTGGATAGTATACGTGCTGCTTTTCCTTCAGATAACCCTTTGGTTTCTATTGCAGGTATTAATGGCAAAGGAATAAAGGGCGATGGTGTAAAAGCTATTAAATATCCATCTGGCAATGATTTTAATACAGTTACAAGTTGTACCATTTCTATGTGGGTAAACAATACAGTTAATCCAAACACCGAACTTTATTTCTCATTAGCAAGTAAAGATTACTGGCATGAAAGTGCTGCGTTTTTATTGGTGGAAAATGCCGCAGCAGATAAATGCACTTTTAAATTCGCTTTGCAGGATCATTGGGTAGAGTACACTAATCAATCTTTCGTAAAACCTTTATTTAATGGCCAATGGCATCATTTAGCATTTGTTTATGATGAAACTACTTCTATTTTAAAAGTATATTTTGATGGATCTCAAGTTCCTACTCCAGGTAATTCAGGTAATTTTGGTATTGGCAAGCTTGATATAAAAAATGCAAGCAATTTAGTTATTGGAGGTTGGAATAAACATGCAGGTTTAAGTGGCCCAACAGATAGTTGGATCAGTGGCTTTACCGGCAAAATGGATCAATTTCGTTTGTATGGTAAAGCATTATCTGCTACAGAGATTACGGCTTTATATAACAGTAAACTATAGATTTCTCAAAACAAATAGCAAAGTGAACAAAAGGGCTGTCAAGTTATTGCACAGCCCTTTTTAGATTTTTATAACCCATTTAAGTTTATTAGATAACTGGCGAATCAGCTTTATGCAGCTTATTTTAAAATACCGTTATTCATCTATAATAATTTTCATTATTTTACTATCTGTTTTAGTTTTTGCCAATTGTGTTAATGTCGAAAAAGATAAATCAATTTATAATACTCAGAATAAAAATTACGAAAAATTTGCAGGCTCTAACAAATGTATTTCCTGCCATAAAAATATTTACGACTCACATATAAAAACCGCACATTTTTTAACCTCTTCCTCTGCAACAGCCCAAAGCATCAAAGGAAGTTTTGACTCCGGACAAAATATTTTTGTTTACGGTAACGGTAGTATTATGGCAATGGAAAAAAGGGCTGACAGTTTTTACCAGGCAGGATATATTAATGGGATAGAGAAAAAAAAACAACGCTTTGATATAACTATTGGTTCGGGCACAAAAGGCCAGAGTTATGCATCATGGCAAAATGATAACCTGGTTCAACTACCTATTACCTATTTTACCAGTGCTGCACAATGGGCTAACAGCCCGGGATACCCCAATCGCATTGCCTTTAACAGGCCAATAACCTCAAGGTGTTTAGAATGCCATTCTACTTATGCTGAGAAAATATCTGAAGGCGATAAAGAACCTGAAAAATTTGACAGGAACAGGATTGTTTTTGGGGTAGATTGCGAAAATTGCCATGGGCCTGCTGCACAACATGTAGCATTTCAAACCCAAAACCCAAAAGATACCCAGGGAAAATATATTATTAACCCTGCAACGTTTTCACGCCGCCAAAGTTTAGATATGTGTGCTTTGTGTCATGGGGGCAGAATGCAAAAAACTAAACCGTCATTTGAGTTTACAGCAGGGGATAAGCTCTCTAATTATTTCCTTACAGACACCGTTAGCAGAGATACAAACAGTATAGATGTACATGGCAATCAATATGCATTAATGGCGGCCAGTAAATGCTTTACAAAAACCAGTTCACTCACCTGTAACACTTGCCACAATCCTCATGAAAATGAAAAAGGTAAGACAGCATCGTTTTCTCAAAAATGTATATCCTGCCATAATGAGGAGCATAAAAATACAGTTGTGTGCAAACTTATTGCCAGTCACGGAAAAGCAATTAAGACAAATTGCGTAGGTTGCCATATGCCTCAGCAGCCATCTCTTGCAATTGCAGTTATGCTGCAAGGGCAAACAGACCCTACACGTACAATGATACACACCCATTATATAAAAGTATATCGGGAAGAATCAAAAAAAATATTAGCATTTATAAATAAATTGTAAAGGCATATCATGATAAGTAAAAACGGGATAATTAAATAACGAAACGCAGATGAATAGACTAAAAAATACTTTCCTTATTACACTCATAGTTGGGGTGATGTTATTATCCTGTAATAATAAAGGAGAAACTCTGTTTACATCTTTATCTTCTTCCGATACTCATATTACTTTTGAAAATACACTACAGAAAAAGAAATTATTCAACATCCTCTATTACTTATATTATTATAATGGCGGCGGTGTTGCAACAGGTGATATTAATAATGATGGCTTGCCAGATATTTATTTTACTGCAAACAGTAAAGGCAATAATAAATTATACCTGAACAAAGGAAATTTTGAATTTGAAGATATCACTGCAAAAGCAGGCGTAATGGGTACTTCAGACTGGTGTACCGGCGTAACTATGGCAGATGTGAATGCTGATGGGTTTTTAGATATTTATGTTTCTACTGTAAGCAATAAGTATGGTTTAAAAGGACATAATGAGTTTTACATCAATAATGGAAACGCAACATTTACAGAAAAAGCAGCGGAGTACGGTTTAAACACTTCATGCTTTACCACACAATCAGCATTCTTTGATTATGATCATGATGGTGACCTTGATTGTTATATCCTTAACCAGTCGCATCATCCACATGAAAATATTGTGGATACAGCAAACCGAAAAAAATATGATACCCTTTCCGGCGACAGGTTATACAGGAATGATTTGAAGACAAAAGGAAAATTTACTGACGTATCAGCCACAGCGGGAATTTATCAAAGCAACCTGGGCTATGGGTTAGGGTTAGCAGTTGCTGATATTAATAACGATGGGTGGGAAGATATTTATGTGGGTAACGATTTTCACGAAAACGATTACTATTATGTGAACCAGAAAAATGGCGTATTTAAAGAAGAAGGTGCCAGGCATTTCGGACATTATAGTCGTTTTAGTATGGGCAATGATGTGGCAGATTATAATAACGATGGCCAACTGGATATTGTTACAGTAGATATGTTACCTCCGGATGAAAAAACACTGAAAACATATGGCAGTGATGAAAATCCTGATACTTATAAAGTAAAACTGGAAATACAGGGTTATCAAAAGCAATATTCTAAAAACTGCCTGCAGCTTAATAATGGTAATGGTGAAAGCTTTAGTGAAACTTCATTAATGAGCGGCGTGTCGGCTACAGACTGGAGCTGGGCTCCTTTATTTGCAGATTTTGACAATGATGGCAACAAAGATCTTTTTATCTCCAGCGGAATTGTAAAGCGACCGGTAGATCTGGATTATATCCGTTTTATATCAGACCTTCAGGTTAAACATGATATGAACCGTACAGATAAATATGATGATATTGCTATTGACAGGATGCCTGATGGCAGCTCACATCCATTTCTATTTAAGGGAGACGGGAAAACATTTTTTAAAGATGTGAGTGATAAATGGGGTACAGGAAAAATGAAGGGCTTCTATAACGGCTCTGCATACGCTGATTTGGATAATGATGGCGACCTGGATTTAGTAATTAACCAGCTAAACGCCAAAGCATTAATTTTAAAAAATAACGTCCCTAAGAAAAACTACATTTCTATTTCATTTAAAGGAGACAGCCTGAATACTTTTGGCATAGGGGCAAAAGCTTATGTATTTCACAAAAAAAAATCCAATAGTTCCGGCATTCAGTATCAGCAATTAATGTTTACAAGAGGGTTTGAATCTTCATCAGATTCAAGGCTACATTTCGGACTGGATTCTGTAACAATTATTGACAGCATTTTAATTGTATGGCCCAATCAAAAATTTCAAACTTTAAAAAATGTATCCGTAAATAAATTTCTTACAGTGTTGGAAAATGAGGCAACAGGTATTTTTAATTACGAAAAATATTTCAAACAGGAGCTGCCCTTATACACAGATATAAGTGACAAGATGAGTGTAGCCTGGAAACATACTGAAAATGATTTTTTAGATTATAATGTTCAGTACCTTATTCCGCATGGCCTGTCGGCACGTGGGCCAAAAACTGCTGTAGCTGATGTAAATAAAGACGGGCTGGATGATTTTTATGTGTGCGGCGGTACCGCACAGCCAGGTGCATTATTCATACAAACCAAAGAAGGTAAATTTATTCAATCGGCCCTTGCTGTAACAAGCAGAATGAACTACACAGAAGAAGTTGATGCAATATTTTTTGATGCAAATGGAGACACATTTCCTGATTTATATGTAGTTAGCGGGGGCAATGTTTATGAAGATGAAAATCCGGCATTGAGAGATAATTTATTTTTAAATGACGGTAAAGGAAATTTTACCCAGGTACTAAATGCACTACCAAGGATAGAAAGAAATAAGTCTTGTGTAAGTACAGCAGATATTGATAAAGATGGTGATATTGATTTATTTATTGGTGGCCTCGCCAATGCAAAGGCATATGGAATTCCGCAAGACTCTTATTTACTCCTTAATAATGGCAAAGGAATTTTTACAAATGCTGATACTGCTTTAATAAATATAAAACGCCTTGGTATTGTTACTGCAGCTTCCTTTGCAGATATTAATAATGACGGGTGGCAAGACTTAATAGTAACAGGCGAATGGATGCCACTAAAAATATTTATAAATAAAAAAGGAAGGTTTACCGAAACTGATATTCCTCAATCCACAGGGCTATGGCAAACTATTTATTGTACCGATGTAAATAGAGATGGATTTACAGATATACTTGCAGGTAACTGGGGGCATAACACAAAACTTTTTGCAGGGAAAAATGGCCCGGCAAAATTGTATGTAAAAGATTTTGATGGTAATGGATCTGTGGAACAGATATTGTGTTACACTATTGATGGTAAAGAATATACCTTTCTTGCCAAAGATGAATTGGAACGCAGGTTACCAGTTTTAAAAAAAGCTTATCTGCAATATGGTGAAGTAGCGGGTAAAACGGTACAATACATGTTTTACGATTTGTTTAAAGACTATTTAGAATTAAAAGCAGAAGAACTTGGTTCCTGCTGTTTTATTAACGATGGCAAGGGGAATTTTGCAAAAAAGGAATTGCCTTACCAACTTCAGTTTGCTCCAATATTTTCTTTTGCACTATCCTTTTCAGGTGACAAGGGAAGCATAATTGCAGGTGGAAATTTTTATGGAGTAATACCTTTTGAAGGGAGATACGATGCATTGTTACCAACAGTTTTTTCATTCAACAAAGCATCAAATAATTTCTTAACTGGTGCAACTATACCAAATGTTACCGGAGAAATTAAAGACATTAAAAATATCACTACCATAAACGGAAAAGAGATATTGCTAATTGCAAGAAATAGTGACAAATTGTTATTTTTTTCTCAAAATAAATAATACAATACTGCCTTTTGCTTATTAATTTATTTTGAATAAAACTTTTTAAGAAATAAATATTACACTATGCTAACAAAAAAAATTACTGTATTTGTGCTGTTGATAAGCACTTTATTTGTATTCGGTGTGTGCAAAAAAAAGTCATCAGAACCTGCCTCAATAGTTCCACCCCCGGCGGTAACTAATGATGTGGAATTTTGGCTTACAAAAGGTGATCAAAGTGTATTGTTGGAAAAACAATCAGGCATCATTTCATTCAATACTGTTTCTAACAACTATCCTTTTATTGATGTTGACAGCACTCAACTATTTCAAACTATAGATGGCTTTGGCTATACATTAACAGGCGGCAGTGCCAGTTTGATTAATCAGTTACCTGCTTCTTCAAAAACAATGTTACTTCAGGAGTTGTTTGGTAACAACAGTAATTCTATAGGAATAAGTTATTTGAGGGTAAGTATTGGTGCTTCTGATTTAAGCGCTGCTGTTTTTAGTTATGATGATATGCCTGCGGGACAAACGGATATTAATCTTACCAATTTTAATTTATCAAAAGATACAATTGATGTAATTCCGTTATTAAAAGAAATACTTTTAATAAATCCTAACATAAAAATTATGGGTTCGCCGTGGAGCCCCCCGGTTTGGATGAAGGATAACGGCAGTTCTATGGGTGGAAGCTTGCAACCGCAATATTATAATGTTTACGCCAACTATTTTGTAAAATATATTAATGCCATGAAGGCAAAAGGCATTACTGTAGACGCCATCACCATACAAAACGAGCCGCAGCATGGAGGTAATAACCCGAGCATGGTAATGTCGGCACAGCAACAGTTGGATTTTGTGAAAAATAATTTAGGCCCGGCATTTCGCACTGCATCATTAGCAACAAAAATTATTGTGTGGGACCACAATTGCGATAACCCGAATTATCCGATTACTATTTTAAACGATGCTGTTGCAAAATCTTTTATTGATGGTTCAGCCTTTCATTTATACAATGGCGATATAAGCGCTTTATCAACTGTTCGCTCTGCCCATCCTGATAAAAATTTGTATTTCACAGAGCAATGGACCGGTGCTAACGGAAGTTTTGATGGAGATTTAAAATGGCATGTAAAAAATGTGATCATCGGCTCCATGAAAAACTGGAGCAAGGTAGCGTTGGAATGGAAC